>NZ_JARJHW010000006.1:0-94150 GCF_040560175.1 Streptomyces panacea | reverse complement strand
CTCGGAGATGTGTATAAGAGACAGACTTCGACCAGGTCGTCTTCGCGGTGCTCGACCGGACGGCCGATTCGGCCACGCTGGCCGCTTTCCACCGCACGTTCGCGGACGACCTCCCGGCCGGCTCCCGGGTGCCGGCTCAGCGCCAGCCGTAACGCTCCCGCAGCCGTCGTACGACCCGGTCGAACCGCCCCCGGTCCAGCGCGCACGCCTCCCGCCGCATCCCCGCGTCGTGGATCCGCAGCACCCGGTCCAGATCCACCCACGACTCACGGCCCCGCCGGTCCCACGGCCCGACCCCGATCGGCACCCACTCGTGGTCGCGGTCGTGCCGCTTGCTGGAGAGCTGGACGGCGAGCAGGGTGCCGGCCGGCTCACGGGCCACCACGAGCACCGGCCGGTCCTTGCCGCGCCCGTCGTTCTCCTCGTACGGCACCCAGGTCCAGACGATCTCGCCGGGATCCGGGTCGCCGTCCCGGTCGGGCGCGTACGAGGTGCGTACGGGCCCGACCTCACGGGGCTCGGCCTCGGTGGTGGCCGACGGACCGCTCCGGCCGGGGAGTTCGGGCTCGGGGGAGTGGTCGGGGGCGCCGGAGTCGGTGAAGGGCTTCATCCGACCGAAGGTAGAGCCTGGGCACCCCCGGCCGCCCACCGGGTCCGTCCCGATCCCCCGAACGAATCCCCGCTCAGACCCAGCCCTTCAGCACGGCCATGAACGCGTCGAAGTCGTCGCGGTGCGCCGTGTGTCCCGCGCCCTCGACCGTACGGACCTCGAAACCGCGCGACCGCAGTTCCGCCGCGTCGGCGGGCGAGACCATGGGGCTCGGATCGGCGGTGGTCACCAGCGAGGGCACCACCGGCCCGGCCGGCCGCAGATCAGCCCCGAACGCCGGCGCGATGCCGTACGCCGTCGCCTCGTCCCATACGGCGAGACTCGCCAGCTCAAGGTCCACGTCCACCTCCTCCCAGCGGGGGTTGAGGGCGGATATCTCCTCGCGCGAGAGGGACTTGGCCGCCGCGAGCCGCGCGGGTCCCGCGCTCTCGGTGGCACCCTCCTCCGGGCCCGGCAGATGCCACGCCGGGTCGCAGTAGACCGCGCGGCGCGGCACCAGCCGCTCCACCGCGAGCGCGAGCGCCATCCCGCCCAGCGAGTGACCGATCGCCACCTCGGCCCCGGTGGGCAGCGTTTCCACGAGGTCGTCGGCGAAGTCCCCGGGCGCGTACGGCCCTTGGCCGCTGGAGCCGTGACCGCGCAGATCGACGGCGATCACGCGCAGCCCGCGCGCGGCCAGTTCGGGTCCCACCCGCCGCCAGGTCCGGTGGTCGGCCATGATGCCGTGGATCAGGAGCGCGACACGGTCGCCCTCGCCCCAGGTGTGCGTATGCAGTCGCAAGACGATCCCTTTCGTACGAAGGTGCGTTCCCTGTGCGGTGATCCGGACGGGACGACAGGCCCCGGCCCGGCCACCCACGACGTGTCTGGAAGGATGCGGGGGGCGATGAGCCAGTTACCCGAAGATCCCGCGCCAGAGCCCTTCCCGCAGCCCTCCCCGGCCCGTGTCGAACGTCCCGTCCCCACCAGCGCCGACGTCGCCCGGCTGGCCGGAGTCTCGCGCGCCACCGTCTCGTACGTCCTCAACAACACCTCCGCCGTACGGATCAGCGAGCCCACCCGCCGCAAGGTCCGCGAGGCCGCCGAGGAGCTGGCGTACGTCCCCCACGCCGCCGCGCGGAGCCTGCGCGCGGGGCACACCAGGATTGTCCTGCTCCCCACCGCGCACGTCTCCGTCGGCCCCCTCTACAACAGCTTCCTCAACGAACTCCAGTGGGCGCTGCGGCGGTTGGACTACACCGTCGTCCAGTACGGCAGCCTCGGCCTCGACGGCGACGAGGCGGCGCGCGCCTGGGCCGAACTGCGCCCCGTCGCCGTCGTCTCCCTCGGCGAGATCGCCCTCACCCCACAGGGGGTGGAGATACTCAAGCGCTCCGGCGCGAAGGCCGTCATCACACTCGGCCCGCAGGGGGTCGACGGCGCGCACGCCCTCGTCCTCGACCAGCGCGAGATCGGCAGCCGCGCCGTGGACCACCTGTTGGAGCGCGGCCGCCGCCGGATCGGCGTCGTGCTGCCCGAGGAGCCCGGCCTGGAACTCTTCTCGGCGCCCCGGCTCGCGGGCGCGCACGCCGCCGCGGCGGCGTCCTCCACCGGCGCCCACGTCGAACCGCTGCCGCTCTCGTACACCGAGGAGTCGGCCGCCGGGCTCGCCGCCCGCTGGGACGGCCTCGGCCTGGACGCCGTCTTCGCCTACAACGACGAGTACGCGATGCTCCTCATGCGGGCCCTCCAGGACGCGGGCGTCGACATCCCCGGCGCCACGGCGGTCATCGGCGCCGACGACCTGCTGCTCGGCAGGCTCCTGCGGCCCCGGCTCTCCACCGTGCGGATCGACCTCGTCACCGGTCAGCGGCTGGCGGCCCTGGTCGACCGCGTCGTACGCGATCCCGGCGGTGAACCGGAACGGCATGACCTGATGGGGGCGCGGGCCGTAGCACGCGAGTCGACCTGACGGCCGGGGCCGCGCGGACGACATGCGCGCCGTCCGCCTGTTGTCTAGCGTCACCAGCATGAGCACTCATTGGCACCCCTACCCGCGGCGCTTCGAGATCCTGCTGGTCCCGGAGCACACCGACGGCCGCGAGGGCCCGCCGGACGCGGCGACCGCCCTGCGCTCCGCCGTGGTCGAGGTGACCGGAGAGATCGGCGAGTCCGGATACCCGCGCTACGCGGGCGGCGGCATGGTCGCGGACATCGACCCGGAGACCCGTACCGTCGAAGGGCTGCTGATCGACGACCACGAGGTGGACTACGGGCTGTCGGCACGCGTCGTGGACGCCCCCGACAGCCCGGACGCGCCCGACGTCGCGGAGCCCCGGACGCGCTGAACGGTCCCGCCCGGACGTTCGCCCCCTCGGTCAGGCGCGCGCCTCCCATGAAAGAGTGCGCGAACGAACAGCTGACCGAAGGGGAGAGGGCCGATGAGTGATCCGATGACCATCCGCGACGTCTACGTCGTCGACGCCGTCCGCACACCGATCGGAAAGTTCGGCGGCGCGCTCTCCTCCGTACGACCGGACGATCTCGCCGCCCATGTCGTGCGGGCCCTCGTCGACCGGACGCCGGAACTCGACCCGGCCAGGATCGACGACGTGGTGCTCGGCGCGGCGAACGGCGCCGGCGAGGACAACCGTGACGTCGCGCGCATGGCCGCGCTGCTCGCCGGACTGCCCGTCTCCGTCCCCGGAGTCACCGTCAACCGGCTCTGCGGCTCGGGCCTCGAAGCGGTCATCCAGGCGGCGCGCGCCGTCGCGCTCGGCGACGCGTCGATCGTCGTCGCGGGCGGCGTCGAGTCCATGTCCCGCGCGCCGTGGGTGCTCCAGAAGCCCGAGCGCGCCTTTCCCGCCGGGCATCAGCAGCTGCACTCCACCACGCTCGGCTGGCGCATGACCAACCCCCGGATGCCCGCCGAGTGGACGGTCCCCCTCGGCGAGGGCGCCGAGCTGATCGCCGACAAGCACGCGATCACCCGGGAGGCCCAGGACGCGTTCGCGCTGGAGAGCCACCGCAAGGCGGCGCGCGCGTGGAGCGAGGGACTGTACGACGCGGAGGTCGTGCCGTACGCGGGAGTGGAACTCGCACGCGACGAATGCGTCCGCGACAACACGTCCCTCGAAGCGCTCGGCAGGCTCCGGCCCAGCTTCCGTAAGGAGGGCGAGGGGACCGTCACGGCGGGCAACGCCTCACCGCTGAACGACGGCGCCGCCGCCCTTCTCCTCGTCGACGAGGCGGGCCTGCGGGCGACGGGGCGCGAACCCCTCGCCCGGATCAGGACCTCCGCGGTCACCGGCATCGAGCCACAGCTCTTCGGCCTCGGCCCGGTCGAGGCGGTACGCCGGGCGCTCGCCAGGGCGGGCCGGGACTTCGCCGACCTCACCACCTTCGAACTCAACGAGGCTTTCGCCGCCCAGTCGTTGGGCTGCCTCGCCGAATGGCCCGAACTGGACCCGGCCCTGGTGAACCCGCGCGGCGGCGCGATCGCCATCGGCCACCCGCTGGGTGCCTCGGGCGCGCGCCTCGCGGGGTCCGTCGCCCATCAACTGGCGGCGGCCGGCTCGGGAACCGGTCTCGCCGCGCTGTGCATCGGCGTGGGCCAGGGCCTGGCCCTCGTGCTGGAACGCTGACGCGCGGGCGTCAGGCGCCGCCTCACGCGCTCTGCGAGCCCTCGCCGGCGCCGCCGCCGGCACCCGGCGCCTCCGCCTTGGCGGCGGCCTCCGCCTCGGCGACCGACTTGCGGACCTCTTCCATGTCGAGCGCGCGTGCCTGTCCGATCACGTCCTCCAGGGCCGTCTCGGGCAGCGCACCGGGCTGGGCGAAGACCGCGACGTTGTCCCTGACGATCATCAGCGTCGGGATGGAGCGGATCTCGAACGCCGCCGCCAGCTCCTGCTGCGCCTCCGTGTCGACCTTGGCGAAGACCAGGTCGTCGTGGCGCTCGGACGCCTGCTCGTACACCGGGGCGAACTGACGGCACGGACCGCACCAGGAAGCCCAGAAGTCGATCAGGATGAAGTCGTTCTCCGACACCGTCCGGTCGAAGTTCTCCTTGGTGAGTTCCACAGTGGCCATGACCTGTTACCTCTTCCTGTTCTCTCCGGATGAAGCCGCCTCGCACAACGGTGGTTACCACCGCCGTATTCCTCGCCCATTCCCGAAGATCGTGTGGCCATGCGGCGGGCACCCCACCAGACTGTCCCCATGACGGAAGCCATTGAGTACGACGTTGTGGTGCTGGGCGCGGGACCGGTCGGGGAGAACGTCGCCGACCGTGTCAGGGCCGCCGGGCTGAGCGCGGCGATCGTCGAGAGTGAACTGGTCGGCGGCGAGTGCTCCTACTGGGCGTGCATGCCCAGCAAGGCCCTGCTGCGCCCGGTGATCGCCCGTGCGGAGGCACGCCGTGTCCCGGGGCTGAGCCCGTCCGTACAGGGCCCGCTCGACACGCGTGCCGTCCTCGCGCACCGGGACGAGTACACCTCGCACTGGAAGGACGACGGCCAGGTCGCCTGGCTCGACTCGATCGGCGTCATCCTGCACCGGGGCCAGGGCCGGCTCGACGGCAAGAAGAGAGTGACCGTCACCGACGCCCAGGGCGGCGTACGGGTCCTCACCGCCCGCCACGCGGTCGCCGTCTGCACCGGCACCAGCGCCGTCGTGCCGGACCTGCCGGGCCTGGCGGGAGCCAAGCCCTGGACGAGCCGCGAGGCGACCAGCTCCCCGAGCGTGCCGGACCGGCTCGTGGTCGTGGGCGGGGGAGTGGTCGGCGTCGAGATGGCCACCGCCTACCGAGGGTTCGGCTCCGACGTCACCCTCCTTGTACGGGGCGACGGTCTGCTGCCACGTATGGAGCCATTCGTGAGCGAACTGGTCACGGAGTCGCTGACGGAAGCGGGCGCCTCCGTACGTATGGGCGTCTCCGTCGCCTCGGTCGAGCGCGACGGCGGCAGCGGACCGGTCACGGTGACCCTCGACAACGGCGAGCGGATCGAGGCGGACGAGATCCTCTTCGCCACCGGCCGGGCGCCGCGCACCGAGGACATCGGTCTGGACACCGTCGGACTGAAGGCGGGCTCCTGGCTGACGGTCGACGACAGCTGCCGGGTGGAAGGCAGCGACTGGCTCTACGCCGTCGGCGACGTCAACCACCGCGCGCTCCTGACCCACCAGGGCAAGTACCAGGCCCGTGTCGCGGGCGCCGCGATCGGTGCCAGGGCGCAGCACGTACCCCTGCTGGAGACCGACCGCTGGGGCGCCCACACGGCGACCGCCGACCACGACGCGGTCCCGCAGGTCGTCTTCACCGACCCGGAGGTCGCCTCGGTCGGTCTCACGCTCAAGGAGGCCGAGGCCGCGGGCCGCCGGGTCCGCGCGGTCGACTACGACATCGCGAACGTCGCGGGCGCCGGCCTGTACGCGGACGGCTACCGGGGCCGCGCACGGATGATCGTGGACCTGGACACCGAGACGCTGCGGGGCGTGACGTTCGTGGGCCCGGGAGTCGGCGAACTGCTCCACTCGGCCACGGTGGCCGTCGCCGGGGAAGTCCCGATCGACCGCCTGTGGCACGCGGTGCCGTCCTACCCGACGATCAGCGAGGTGTGGCTGCGGCTCCTGGAGACGTACCGCGGCTGACGGTCGCGCCGCGACATCCGGCCGATGACCGAGGCCGTTCCCTGCGCAGGCCCTCGACCACGCGGTGGGTTCGGCCGGATCGACGTCCGTGTCGACGAGCGCGCGGAGCGCCCCCTCCAACTACGCCCCCGTACCGACGTACTCCCGCAGATGCCGCGCCGTGACCGTGTCCGAGTGGGCCACCAGATCGGCCGGCGTCCCCGTGAAGACGATCTGCCCGCCGTCGTGCCCGCCACCCGGTCCCAGGTCGATCAGCCAGTCCGCGTGGGCCATCACCGCCTGGTGGTGCTCGATCACGATCACCGTGTTGCCCGCGTCCACCAGCCGGTCGAGCAGCGCGAGCAGCTTGTCCACGTCCGCCATGTGCAGCCCGGTCGTCGGCTCGTCCAGGATGTAGACGGAGGACTTCTCGGCCATCTGGATCGCCAGCTTCAGCCGCTGCCGCTCGCCGCCCGACAGGGTGTTCAACGGCTGGCCGAGCCGCAGATAGCTCAGCCCCACGTCGTTGAGCCGGCCGAGGATCGCGTGCGCCTGCCCCGAGGTGAAGGAGTCGTACGCCTCCGCGACCGACAGGGAGAGCACCTCGCTGATGTTCCGGCCGTTCAGCCGGTAGGTGAGCACCTCGGGAGTGAACCGCTTGCCCTCGCACTCCTCGCACACCGAGGCGACGCCCGCCATCATCGCGAGGTCGGTGTAAACGAGCCCGAGACCGTTGCAGTTGGGGCAGGCGCCCTCCGAATTCGCGCTGAACAGCGCCGCCTTGACGCCGTTGGCCTTGGCGAAGGCTGTCCGGATGGGGCTCAACAGCCCCGTGTACGTCGCCGGGTTGCTCCGTCGTGAACCCCGGATCGGCGACTGGTCGGCCACCACCACGCCGTCCCTGTTGGAGAGATAGCCGTGGATCAGTGAGGACTTGCCCGACCCCGCCACCCCGGTGATCACGCTCAGCACACCGGTCGGGACGTCGACGGCCACGTTCTTCAGGTTGTGCAGATCGGCGCCCTCGATGGACAGCCGCCCGTTCGGCTCACGCACCGACTCCCGCAGCCGCGCCCGGTGTTCGAGGTGCCGCCCGGTCAGCGTGCCCGACGCGCGCAGCCCCGCCACGTCGCCCGTGTAGCAGATCTGCCCGCCCGCCGTACCGGCCCCGGGACCCAGGTCCACCACATGGTCGGCGATCGCGATGACCTCGGGTTTGTGCTCGACGACCAGCACCGTGTTGCCCTTGTCCCGCAGCCGTAGCAGCAGGTCGTTCATCCGCCGGATGTCGTGCGGGTGCAGCCCGATGGTGGGCTCGTCGAAGATGTACGTGGCGTCGGTGAGGCTGGAGCCGAGATGCCGCACCATCTTCACGCGCTGCGCCTCACCGCCGGAGAGGGAGGACGAGACGCGGTCCAGGCTCAGATAGCCGAGCCCGATCTCGACCAGCGACTCCAGCAGGTCACGCAGATTGCCGAGCAGCGGCGCCACGGCCGGGTCGTCGATCTTCCGCACGTACTCGGCCAGATCGCTGATCTGCATCGCCGAACACTCGGCGATGTTCACTCCGTTGACCTTCGAGGACAGCGCGGCGGCGCTCAGCCGGCTGCCGCCGCAGGACGGGCACTCGGCGAAGACCACGGCCCGGTCCACGAACGCCTTGACGGGGGCCTGCATCGAGTCCCGGTCCTTGACCAGGACCGTGCGGTTGACCTTGGTGACGAGACCTTCGTACGTCATGTTGTTGGAGCCGACCTTGACCTTGGTCGCGGTCCTGTGGAGGAAGACCTCCCACTCCTCGGGTGTGAAGGCCTTGAGCTTCTTGTCCGGGTCGTAGAAGCCCGAGGCGACCATGATCTGCCAGTACCAGGCGCCCACCTGGAAACCGGGAACGGTGATCGCGCCCTCGTTCAGGGAGAGTTCGCGGTTCACGAGCTGGTCGATGTCAATCTTCGACACCTGACCGATCCCCTCGCACTCGGCGCACATGCCGTCGGCGGCGTTGAAGCTGAAGGCGGTCGAGGTCCCGATGTGCGGGGTGCCGAGCCTGCTGAAGATGATCCGCAGCATGGTGTACGCGTCGGTCGCCGTGCCCACCGTGGAACGGGAGTTGGCGCCCATCCGCTCCTGGTCGACGACGATCGCGGCGCTCAGATTGTGGAGCGAGTCGACGTCGGGCCGGCCCATGCTCGGCATGAAGCCCTGGACGAAGGCGCTGTACGTCTCGTTGATCAGGCGCTGCGACTCGGCGGCGATGGTGCCGAAGACGAGCGAGGACTTGCCGGATCCCGAGACACCGGTGAAGACCGTGAGCCGGCGCTTGGGGATGTCCAGCGAGACCTCTCTCAGGTTGTTCTCGCGAGCCCCGCGGACCTTGATCACGTGGTGACTGTCGGCGGCTGGGATGTTCACGGACTGCTCCTCGTGCTTCTCGGCGAGCGGCTAGCGTACACCGTACTCAGAGGGAGTCGCACATACATTCGATAATGTACCTCAGCCTGTCCTGGTCGGGTGCGCGGTGCGCGTTGTGTGATGGGCGGCCGTAACAGCAGGCCGTAACAGCAGGCCGTTACAGCCAGCCGTTGCGCCGGAAGCTCCGGTGCAGGACGTAGCACGCCGTGGCCATGAGAGCGATGGCGGTCGGATAGCCGTACGTCCACCCCAGGCCGGGCATGTGCTCGAAGTTCATCCCGTAGATCCCGCAGACCATGGTCGGCACGGCGATGATCGCGGCCCACGCGGTGATCTTGCGCATGTCCTCGTTCTGCACGACGGTCACCTGGGCGAGATGGGCCTGGAGGATCGAGTCCAGCAGGTTGTCGAAGGCCGCGATCTGCTCGGTGAGCCGGGCCAGATGGTCGGCGACGTCGCGGAAGTACGGGCGTACGTCGGGGGTGACACCCGGCAGCGTCCGGTTGGCCAGCATGTCGAGCGGCCTGTCCAGCGGCGCCACGGCCCGCTTCAGCTCCAGCAGCTCCCGCTTGAGCTGGTAGATACGCCCGGCGTCACCCTTGCCCGCCCGGCCCGCCGATTCGTTGAAGACGGCGGTCTCGACATGGTCGATGTCGTCCTGGACGGCGTCGGCGACGGCGAGGGAGTCGTCGACCACTTGGTCCGCGATCGCGTGCAGCACGGACGACGTCCCCATCGCCAGCCGCTCGGGCGCGGCCTCCAGCCGCTCCCTGAGAGGGCCGAGCGAACCGTGCCTGCCGTGCCTGATCGTGATCACGAAGTCCGCCCCCGTGAAGACCATCAACTCGCCCGTGTCCACCACTTCGCTGGTGGCGGTGAGCGCCTCGTGATCGACGTAGCGGCAGGTCTTGAAGACCGCGAACAGCGCCCCGTCGTAACTCTCGACCTTCGGCCGCTGATGCGCGTGCACGGCGTCCTCGACGGCCAGCGGATGGAGCCCGAACAACTCGGCGAGACCCTTGAACTCGGCCTCGTCGGGCTCGTGCAGACCGATCCACACGAAGCCCCTGCCGGACTTGCGGACCCGCCGGACCGCTTCCTCGGCCGGCCAGTCGCCCGGCTGACGTATGCCGTCCTCGTAGACCACGCAATTCACTACCGCGCTGCCGAGCGGCGACCGGGCCGGGTGGCTGAGGTCGACAGTGCTGCGGTAGACGCGCCGCACCGCCCGGCGGAGGCGACGGATCATGGGCACGAGGAGGCTCCGTTCGATGGATCGGCGGCCAGTCTGCCACCACCCACGGGGCGCCGTCCCCGGTCCCCGGCCCCTGGTGCCGGAGGGGACCGGGAAGGGCCTCAAGAGCGCGGTGGGCAGGGGCTGTTGGCAACGGCCGACTGCCGTGGCCGACTGCCGTGGCCGGCGTCCTGCGGGCCGGTGTTCGGCCACGGCGGACGTCGGCCTCGCAACAGCGCGGACCCGCACCGCTCGGCCGACCGCATCACCGGGCCCAGCCAGGCTTACGCGCCTCCCTCCGGCGGGGCCTCCGTGATGTCGAGGAAGACCTGGTCGGCCTCCGGCCAGGTCTCGACCACCGAGCGCTTGATGCGTACGCAGATCAGCTCGATGTCCTCGCTGTCGAGCCCCGGCACCAGATCGATCCGGGCCGCGATGAGCGCCGAGTCCATGCCGAGCCGCATCGTCAGCAACTGGGCGACGTTGTCGATCTCCGGCTGGGCGTCGAGGAGCGAGGCGATCCTGCCACGCAGCTCGGGATCGACGGACTCGCCGACGAGTTGAACGCGCGCCTCGGCGCCGAGCCGGTACGCGACGTACACCAGCAGCAGACCGATACCGAAGGACGCGCCCGCCTCCCAGACCACCTCGCCGGTGATCAGATGCAGGACCATGCCCGCCATGGCGAGCAGCACGCCGAGCACGGCGGTCGAGTCCTCGGCGACGACGGTCCGTACGGCGGGGTCCTTGGCGCTGTCCTTCTGCTTGCGCAGTTGATGGAGGGCGCGGAGCAGCGAGCTGCCCTCGGCGACCAGTGCGACGGCGAGGACGATCAGGCCGACCGCGTAACCGCTCGGCTTCTCCCCGTCGTCCGTGACCAGGGCGTGATAGCCCTGGTAGACGGAGAAACAGCCGCCCATGACGAAGATCCCGACCGCCGCGAGCAGGGACCAGAAGTAGCGCTCCTTGCCGTAGCCGAAGGGGTGACGGCGATCGGCGGGGCGCCTGCTGCGGCGCAGCGCGGTGAGCAGGAAGATCTCGTTGGTGCTGTCGGCCACGGAGTGCGCCGCCTCGGAGAGGAGCGCGGGCGATCCCGAGAGGAGACCGCCGATGGCCTTCGCGACGGCGATGACGATGTTCGCGGCGAGGGCCACGAGGATGGTGACCCGGGTCTTGGCGTCGGATTCCTTCTGGTTCAAGTCGGCCCACCGTCGATGAGAGTGAAGCGGAAACCGGCGGTCACCTGTGGAGACGGTGACCGCCGGCGGTGCGGAACGTGGATTGCGCGTGCGGACTGAGCGCACGGGTGTGGCGTCAGTCCGGGCGGGCCGGTCCTCACGGACCGGCCGCTGCGGCGCGTGTACCCCGCCCGTCCCGGCCGAATCGGTGCCGGGATCAGCCGTACGGCTCTGGCGGGCCGCCCCCTCTCCCGGAACCGGGCGACATGCGGGCCGCGCGCTCTGCTGGCACAGTCGTCAGGGAGCGGAGGGGAGCGCGGGGGCATCCACTGGCACGACCGGAGTGAGGCGAGCGGCCATGGCGGCGAGGCATCCTGTGTTCGGGGCCCCGTGCTGGGCGAGCCTGCTGGCCCGCGACCTGGCGGACGCGCAGAACTTCTACGGCGCCGTACTCGGCTGGACCTTCCGCCCGGCGAAGCTCGGCGACCAGTTCGTCGTGGCCGAGACCGACGGCGTACCGGTCGCGAGCATCGGCGCGCTGGCCCCCGCCCTCCAGGTGGCCGTCGCGTGGACGCCGTACTTCGTGGTGAGCGACGTGGACGCGACAGCCTCCCGAATCAGGGAGCGCAGCGCGACGGTCGCCGTGGGTCCCCTCGCCTTCGAGATGGGGCGGGCGGCGCTCGCCGCCGACCGGGACGGGGCGGTCTTCGGCTTCTGGGAGGGCGAGCCGCTGCCCGACGCCACCGTCGAACTCGGCTCACCGCCCTTCCGGCTGGAACTGCGTACCTATGACGCCATCGCCTCGGCGATCTTCTACGGCGAGGTGCTGCACTGGGCCGAGGACCGACCCGGCGGCATCGACGTCAGCTACGAGGAGGACCATGTCGTGCTCCGTACGGGGCACGGTTCCGGGTATGTCGTGGCGCGAATAAGCAGCGGCGGCATCGAGGCGGCGGTGGACCCGCATCTGCGCCCACGCTGGCACGTGTCGTTCCCCGTGGACGGCGTGAAGGCGGTCAGAGCCGCTGTCGAGGCCGCCGAGGAGCGGGGCGGCGTCGTGGTCGCGGCGGAGGAGACGGCGTACGGCGACGGGGAACAGGTCACGCTGCGGGATCCCGACGGCGGGCTTTTCACCCTGACGGACCGCTGACCGACAGCTGATCGGGCCGCTGCCCGAGGGGCCCCGGATCAAGGCCGGGCCCGCCCGGTATCCAGGCCCGCCGAGTGGGTAGGCGGCGAGGACATCGGCGAGGACATCGGCGACGAAGGGAATCACGTGAACCAGCGACATCCGGACGACTCCGAGGGCAACGGCTCGGCCGTGCCGAGGGATCTGCCCGACCAGCACGCCCGGCCCGGAGACGATCCGCTGGACGTGGACATCGAGGGGCTGGACGACGCCGGGGACGCGTATGACGACGCCGATGACTCCGACGGCCCGGACGAGGCCGGTGCCGGCCGGCGCGGCAACCCCCACACGGGCGGGGTGCACCCCGAGCAGCCCGTCCCCGACGAACCTTCGGGCTGACCGGCCCGGCACCCACTTCCCAGTGGAGGAACCCATGGCGAAAAGCACGCAGAAGCCCACGCGGAAGCCCACGGCGGCACACAGCGCCGACACAGAAGTGACGGTGGAAATCAGCGGCTGCGAGTCCTCGGACGCCCACGCCGTCTTCGGCGCGCTGCGCACCGCCTTCGCCTCCGACCGCGCGTCCGACGACAGACCACAGGAAGTGGCCGGCGCCCGCCCGACGGTGTGGAGTTCCACCTTCGACGTGTCGGAGGTACGGGACCAGGCCGCCCCGACCCCGCTGACCAGGCCGGTGACGGCGGACATCCAGGGCGGCTACTGGGCGGTCGCCAGACTGCAAGAGGCGCTGACCGGGGCATTCGCCGTGGAGGTGCTGGGTACGGCCGCGGGTGACCAGGAGCAGGAGGCCCAGCTGCGGCTGGACACGCGTCGCCCCTGAGCCGCCCCAGGCCCCCCCCAGGGGCACTCCTGCGGTAAACGTGGCCTCCGGCCTCCCGGAGCACCGTCCCGCTCGGTGTCCGGGAGCGGCCGTGAGCACCGGCGGGAATCCGAGAAGTTGCGCATTCGGCTCCGTCGGGTCAGTCTTTTCAGTGACCCAGAAGTGGCAAATGCTCACGCTTCGTATTCGGGGGTCGTTGCGACAACGTGGTGAAGCACGTGGGCCTCTGTGTGTGAGGAGCCTCGACCATGACGATTCCACTCGCCCGTTACTACGTGGTGGAATTGCACGCCTCTCCGGAGCGCGTATCGCAGATACGGCGCATCGTCGCCGCACACCTTCGGCACTGGAATCTCGACCCGCACGTCGACCCGGTCTGCTCGGGCATCGACGAACTGCTGACCAATGTCCACCGTCATGTCGGTGGGGACAACAAGTGCATGGTCGAACTCCGCTGGACCGGCCGGTATCTCACGGCCGCCGTCTCGGACAACGGTCCCGAGCTGCCCCGACTGCCGTCGGCCGGTGGCGGTGGACTCGCCCGCCTGGCCTCGGTCAGCGACACCTGGGGCACATGTGGCACGGCGGAGGGCAAAGTCGTCTGGTTCACCAGGAGCGTCGAGGCGCCGCAGAACGTTCCGCGCCTGCCCGTTGTCCCGGTGGGCGGGACCGACGCCGCGGCGAAGGAGCCGGTGTCGGCCCTGGCCCTGGTGCCGACGTTCGCGCCGTCACTCGCATCGGCCTGACGGCGTTCACGCCGTAGCCCGTAGCCCGTAGCCCGTAGCCCGTAGCCCGTGTCTCGCGAATCGTAACTCGCAACTCGTGCTGGGCCGGGTCGCTCGGAGCCGTATCGCCGGCCCGTCCCGGCTCGCGCTTTTCGGCCCGGGGACGACGGGTACGCGCTCGGGTGAGATCCCGCGCCCCTTGCGGCGCGGAGACAAGGAGTCAGAGATGAAATCCGACCGGGGCCCATCAGGCGCCCGCAGCCGATCGGCCGAGCACGAGGGCCAGTTGCGTACGTGCCTGCCGGCGCGCGTCACCAGACGCGAACGCGAACGCGAGGCGAGAGACGCCGGCGCGGAACGTCAGGAGACGGTGGATCAGGACTGGAATGTGGTGCGGGGAGAGGACTGAATGACTGCGCGGCTGCACATCGATCAGACAGGTCAGACAGGTCAGACAGGTCAGACAGGTCAGACAGGTCAGACGGGACAGACAGGAACGACGGACGAGGGCTGGACGGGCTCCGGCGCGGACGCGTGGGAATGGCTGCGGGACGCGGCCTGCGTGGGCGCCGATCCCGAACTCTTCTTCCCGGTGGGGGATTCCGATCCCGCCGCCGAGCAGGTGGCGCGCGCCAAGGCGGTGTGCCACAACTGCCCGGTGGAGAGCCAGTGCCTCGAATGGGCGCTGAACACCGGCCGTACGTCCGGGGTTTGGGGCGGTACGGACGAGGAGGAGCGCCGCAAGCTCCGCCGCAACGGCCGGCGCAGGGTGCCCGCGCCGCGCGGCAGGCAGCCATCGGGGCCGGGCGGTACGCGCCGTCCCCGTACCCACTAGGCCGGCGCGGCCCGAGGAGGCGTGAGTGCGATGAGCGCAGGCCCCGCGGGCGCGGAGGCGGAAAGCGTACGGGCGGGCCGCCGGACCGTACAGATCCACCGGCCGCGGAAGGTACTCTTCCCGCGCTCCGGCCGATGGGCGGGGTTGACGAAGGCGGATCTCGTCGAGCACTACCGCACCGTCGCCCGCTACATGCTGCCCGAACTCAAGGGCAGGCCACTGATGTTGGAGCGGCACCCGGACGGTCTCGACGGTCCGCGCTTCATGCAGAAGAACATTCCGGGGAACTACCCCGACTGGGCGCGGCGGGCCGAGATGGCGAAGAAGGGCGGGACCGTCACGCACCCCGTGTGCGAGGACACCGCGACGCTCGTGTACCTCGCCGACCAGGCGAGCATCACCCTCCATCGCTGGCTGTCGCGGGCGGACCGCCCGGACTTCCCGGACCGGCTGGTGTTCGACCTGGACCCGGCGGAGGACGACTTCGAGCCGGTACGAGCTGCCGCGCTGCTGCTCCGCGAACTGCTCGACGAGTTGAGCCTGCCCGCCATGCCGATGACGACCGGCTCCAAAGGGCTGCACGTGATCGTCCGGCTGGACAGACGTACGGCATTCGACGAGGTACGGGCCTTCGCCACGGACGTGGCGCGCGTACTGGCGGCGCGGGACCCGGACCGGCTGACGACGGAGCAGCGCACGGACGCCCGGGGCGGCCGGCTCTATCTGGACGTCCAGCGCAACGCGTACGCGCAGACGGCCGTCGCCCCCTTCTCCGTACGCCCGGGGGAAGGGGCTCCGGTCGCGACGCCGATCAGCTGGGACCAGGTGAAGGACCCGGCGGTCACGGCGCGGCGCTGGACGGTGGGGGACGTGCTGGAGCAGGCGCGCACCCGCCCCTGGTCCGATGTTCCGACCAGGGGCAGGTCGCTCGCCCCGGCACGGCGCCGGCTGGACGCCCTGCGCTAGATGCCCCGCTTCGGACGTCCCGCTTCGGACGTCCCGCTTCGGACGTCCCGCTTCGGACGTCCTGCTTCGGACATCCCGCTTCGGACGTCCCGTTTCAGACGGTCGTGGGGAACTCGCCCGCCAGCGCGGCGGCCATCCGCAGATGCGGCGCGGCGTCGCCGGCCCGTCCCTGCCGCTCCAGCGTGCGGCCCAGCATCAGGCGCGCGTACTGCTCGACGGGGTCACGCTCCAGTACGGCGAGCAGTTCCGTCTCGGCCTTCCGGAGGCGGGCGGAGTGGTAGTAGGCGCGGGCGAGCAGCAGCCGCGGCCCGACCTGCTCCGGTACTTCGGCCACCAGCCCTTCGAGGATGGCGGCGGCCGTGACGTACTCCTGGGCGTCGAAGAACTGCTGAGCACGCGCCCAACGCTCCGCGGCGGTTCCGAAGTCGAAGTAGTCGCTGTTCACTTGCCCTCCCTGGGTCCCGGTGATGTCCGGTGACTGCTTTCACCACCCCACAACACCCCAAGATTGTTGAACATTCCACTACTGCTCCGACCGTTATCGCGTGGATGCTGCCCTCGGGCACCTGGCGGGATTAAGTTGGGCGCCATGAGCAATCTTGATCGTCAGGCGACGCTCTCCGTCTGCGGCGGCCGTGGCTTCGTCGTCGCCGAGCCGGTGCGTGAACTCCTCAGCCCCCGTCACGTCAAGCTCGGCGAGTCCACGGAAGTGCGCCGGCTGCTGCCCAACCTCGGACGCCGCATGGTCGGCGCGTGGGCCTTCGTGGATCACTACGGCCCCGACGACATCGCCGACGAGCCCGGCATGCAGGTGCCACCCCACCCGCACATGGGCCTGCAGACGGTCAGCTGGCTCCACGACGGCGAGGTCCTGCACCGAGACAGCCTGGGCAGCCTCCAGACCGTACGTCCCCGAGAGCTGGGCCTCATGACCTCGGGCCGCGCGATCAGCCACTCCGAGGAGAGCCCCCGCCCACACGCCCGGCTTCTGCACGGCGCCCAGTTGTGGGTCGCGCTCCCCGACGCCCACCGCGACGTGGACCCGCACTTCCAGCACCACGCGGACCTCCCCGAGGTCACGGCCCCGGGCCTGACGGCCACCGTCATCCTGGGCACCCTGGACGGCACCACCTCGCCGGGCACGACGTACACCCCCCTGGTCGGCGCCGACCTCACCCTCACCCCGGGAACCGACGCGCGACTGCCCCTCGACCCGGACTTCGAGTACGCGGTGCTGGCGATGTCGGGCGAGGCGAAGGTCGACGGCGTCCCGGTCCCGGCGGGCTCGATGCTCTACCTCGGCTGCGGCCGCACGGAACTCCCGATCCGCACGGACTCCGCGGCGGGCTTGATGCTGCTGGGAGGCGAGCCGTTCGAGGAGGAGATCGTGATGTGGTGGAACTTCATCGGCCGCTCGCACGAGGAGATCGAGGCGGCGCGCAAGGACTGGATGGAGGGCCCCCGCTTCGGCGAGGTCACGGGCTACGACGGCACCCGCCTCCCCGCCCCGGAACTCCCGCCGGTAGCCCTGAAACCCCGCGGCCGGGTGCGCTGACCTGCCCTGATTGATCCTGCCGCAGCCCACCGCGTGGCCTTCGCCGTGCCCCCTCACCAGAGTGGTGAGGGGGCACGGTTGTGCCCGCTGTCGGGCGCTCTCTTGGCGGAGGCTGCGGTTGCAGGTGTCGGCACCTGTGACCAGGACTGATCAGACACTTGCTGACCCTTTGCTGACCTTACTGATGAGTAATCAGATCCCGCGCTGAGAGATTCAAGCGTTTCCTCAAGCCAGGCCCACCCGTTCTTGAGCAGGTCGGGCGTGAAGCCGGGATCGAACAGACGCAGGTCGTGTGAGCGCCGGTCGAGCCAGGAGTCGCCCGGCGTACGAGTGTCGGGCAGCAGCACCTGGACCACCCCTGGGGGCAGTTCGCCCGACCAGCATGGGTTGCATCTCGGAAGTGCCTTGCCGATCGTGCCTGATGTGGTCCTAGAAAAACCCCACCATCGCAGGCCGCAAGGCACTTCTTCATTTCTGGGTGAACCATCCACCGGCATCAAGCCGGTGGATCCGGACTCAGCCCACTACGGAAGGGGGGTTCTGACAGTACCTGTATCACCAGGGTCTCCCGGATGAGCACAACGCCTGTCAACCTGGTTGAGTCGAAAGCGCCGACAACACTCCATGGACACGTACTGCAGCTTTACCCCCATCAGCTCAATTCAGCTGCTGCCCCGAATGCGTGACCGTGTCGGCGCATTCTGACACGACAGAAGGAACGGATACCAATGACGGACAACCAATTCACCACTCACACAGAACTTTTCGATCTGAGTGGGAAGTACGCACTTGTCACTGGCGGCACCAAGGGCATTGGGATGATGATTGCGCGCGGCCTTCTCCAGGCGGGCGCCCGCGTCGTCATCAGCTCACGCAATGCGGACACGTGCGCGGAGGCACAGCGGCTGCTATCCGAATTCGGCGACGTCCAAGCAATTCCCGCCGACCTGTCCAGGCACGACGAGTGCCAGCGCCTCGCTGGTCTTGTCATGGCCGACTCGGAACGTCTGGACATCCTCGTCAACAACGCGGGAGCGATGCGTAGCGAGCCGCTGGAGACGTTCCCGGACGAGGCCTGGGACTCAGTGATCGACCTCAACCTCAAGTCGCCGTTCTGGCTGGTGCAGGCGCTGCTACCCGCACTTCGCAGGGCGGGAACCGCTGATGATCCGGCACGGATCATCAACATCGGCAGTATCGCCGCCATCCACGTCGCCCAGGCGCCCACCTACTCGTACGCCAGCAGCAAAGCGGCACTCCATCAACTCACCAGAGTGCTTGCCCGGGAGCTGGGCCCACAGCACGTCACGGTGAACGCGGTAGCACCGGGAGTCTTCCCGTCGCAGATGATGGGGGCCACGCTCGATGCCATCGGCGACAAGATCGCGGCGGCGGCCCCACTGCGCCGGCTCGGCCGCGACGACGACATGGCGGGTATCGCCGTGTTTCTCGCCAGCCGGGCTGGGTCCTACCTCACGGGCGCCATCATCCCGGTGGATGGCGGCACCGCGACGACTGCAACGGGTACACCCCCCGTCAGGGGCCACTGATTAGTACGGCTGAACGGGCCTATGGTAGGGGGATGGCCACGATGGATCCACGCACCGAGATCCGGGAGTTTCTCAGCTCGCGTCGCGCCCGCATCGCACCCGCGCAGGCGGGCCTGCCCGCTTACGGCGGCAACCGTCGGGTCAAAGGTCTGCGCCGCGAGGAGGTAGCGCTGCTCGCGGGGGTATCGGTCGACTACTACGTGCGCATGGAGCGCGGCAGCCTCGCAGGTGCCTCCGACGGCGTGCTCGACGCGTTGGCCTCTGCGCTGCAACTCGACGAGGCCGAGCGCGACCACCTGTTCCACCTCGCCCGCCAATCCAGGACGCCGAGCGGTCCGCGCCGGCGTAAGACTGCCGTGACGGTGCGCTCGACACTGCAGCGGGTGCTCGACGCGATCTCCGACGCGCCGGCCTGGATCGGTAACGGCCGTTACGACGTGCTCGCCATGAATCAACTCGCTCGCGCGCTGTATTCACCGGTGCTGGCCGATTCGCGACGGCCCGCGAACACAGCGCGGTTCGTCTATCTGAAGCCCGAGGCGGCCAGAGATTTCTTTGTCGATTACGACCAAGTCGCCGGTGCCGTGGCTGCGAAGCTACGCATGGAAGCCGGCCGCAATCCGCACGACGAGGAGCTGATCGCCCTAGTCGGCGAACTGTCAACGTGCAGTGAGCTGTTTCGGCAGCGGTGGGCATCTCAGGACGTGCGGCTGCACCGCTCCGGCCGCAAGCGTATGCGCCATCCGATCGTGGGCCGGCTCGACTTGGACGTCGAGTCCCTGGAACTGCCCGCCGAACCCGGCCTGCACCTCAACGTCTACACCGCACCCGCGGGCACACCGACCGCTGACAATCTGGCGCTCTTGGCGTCGTGGGCGGCCACCCAACAGACGCTGGCGACCGAGCTCGAAGCACACAATGGATAGTCCAACCCCTTTAGCCGTACTAGGGTCCGTTTCCCCGACCAGCGCGGGCAGACCGCACCGCTCGGCCAGCCGCACCCGGCTCCAGCCCGCCGTACGCGATCAGGTTCGGATCATCGAACGCGGATGAGACCGCCGCCGCGGCAGGGGAACTTCGCATCTCGGAAGTGCCTTGTCGATCGTGCCTGATGTGGTCCTAGAAAAACCCCGTCATCGCAGGTCGCAAGGCACTTCTTCGTTTCTGGGTGAACCATCCACCGGCATCAAGCCGGTGGATCCGGGCTCAGACATCACAACCGCAGTTCGCGACCGGTTATAAATCTGAGAGCGTTCCGCCGCGTGACCGGTTTCTCGCCCAAACATTTTCGGAAGGCATCAAACCGTGCGGGGTGACACCCGGCTCCGCCGACGCGGCAACACGCTTGGACACCAGACGCTCGGGGACGGCGAACAAGGCCGTGAGCGGCCATGACCGTTTCGGTGGCCCGGAAGTGCGGGGGAGGGCGAAGTCACAAGGTTGACGCGCTCGGTCCACGGGCCGGTGGGGCTGACCGGCGCGGGCGCGCCACGCCATGGGTACTGGTGGGGCGTCGTCGCCGCGCGGTGCTATCAGCCCGCAGCGAGGTGACATCGAGCGGGTACGGGCGCGCTGGGGCGCGTCGGAAGGCGCCGGGGCCGGAGATCGAGATCTCCGGCCCCGGGTCCCGTACTCCATCAGTGGGTCGGGTGCGGTTGAGGCCACCGATCAGCCCGTCCTCTGGACGACCCCGAACCCCTGGCCCGCCCATCGGTGTTCCGCCGGTCGATTTCCCCGACCGAGTTCGGGCAGCCCGTGTGGTGATCGGCGGGGACCTGTGATCGCCGCCGCCGATCTCCCACCCGTCCGGCTCGCTCTGCCCGCCATACTTTGATCTGTCGGTGAACGCGTACCGGCCCCTCCTGGGCGGAAGGTGATCCGGCGCGGACGCAGGGGCTGACGATGTTCACGCCCCGCACTTGAGGCGCTTGGGTATGAGGTGGCGTCAGGGGCGTACGGTACAGACCGCCAGCAGGCAGATATTCGCCCCCTGCGTCTGGCTGGAGCCGCCGCTGCCCGCGGAATCCCCGACGGTGCAGTGTGCCAGCAGGCACAAATTCCCGCCCTGTATTCCGCGGTAGACGTTCGACAACGGTCCTGTCCCGGTGCCCTGTTGGCCGCTCTTCTCCGATATCGCCGTGCCACGGGACGAATCCGAGGCGCTGAAAGCGTTCGCGCCGGTCGACGCCGACAGCAGCAGGGCGCCGGCGGCCGCCGTCGCGACGGTCAGGCGGGTGATGGATGCGGGAATCTTCAACTGCGCTCCAAGTCTCGTACGGAACTGTTGCGTTGCGCGGAGATTCGAGGCCGAGTGCTGACGGGCTTGGTGTCCCGCCGATCTGTGACGCAGGTCTCACTCGGTGAGCTTTGTGCAGTTGTGAAGTGCGAATGGCCGGATGGTGTGTGCTGGGTCACACCGGCAATCCGGTTGATCCACGACTCCGAACCCCTTGTTGTCAGCGCGATTTCGGCGATGTCCATCACAGAGGGCGGTGTCTGTGTACTCGAACGGCACATCTGCTTCGCGAGCGTGTACGGCGATCGGAGCGCTTTCAGGGTGGTGGGGGCCGGACTGAGCGGCCCGTGAACGACTCCCTGCCCCGGCGGCTGCCGATGCCATCCAGCCGCTCCTTCAGGCCCAGCGCAAAGGTGATACCGGCGTGACCGCACCGCACACCCCCACTTCGGCGGACACTTCCACCCGCACTCTTCCTCTTACCGCCGCGCAGCGGGGTTTGTGGTTCGCCCAGCAGTTGGATCCTGCCAATCCGGCGTACAACATCGCCGAATACGCGGATGTGCGAGGTGATTTGGACCAGGCGCTCCTCGGCAGGGCCGTGCGGCATGTCTGCGAGGAGTCAGAGGCGCTGCGGGTGACGTTCGGTGAAAGCGACGGCGTTCCTTTCCAGGAAATCCACCCGGACATTCGAATAGATCTTCCCCTGGTTGATCTCTCCGCCCATCCGGCCCCCTGGCGCGAAGCCCTGCGCCTGATGGAGGCGGATCTCGCGCGGCCCGCCGACATCGCCACCGGACCGCTTGTGCGGATGACGCTGTACCGGCTCGCAGACGCGCGCCACCTCTTCCACCAGCAGGTGCACCACCTCGCTCTGGACGGCTACGGCGCGGCCCTCGCGCTCGCCCGGATCGCTGAGGTCTACACGCACCTGGTGACCGCCCCCGGCGAGCCCGTCGAGCACCGTGCCGCCCCTCTCGGTCCCGTCATCGACGACGAGGCCGCCTACCGGTCCTCCGAGAAGTACGCGGCCGATGGGCGCTACTGGGCGGATCACTTCGACGGTGCCCCCGCTCCGACGAGCCTGCACGACGGCTCGGCGGTGTCCGGACCGGGGCGCCGATTCCTTGCCGTACGCCGGGAGTTCGACGCCGGCGGCAGTGAGCGGCTGCGTGCCGCGGCCAAGGCCGCCGGTGTGGCGTGGCCGACCTTCTTCATGGCCGCGATGGGCGTCTACCTGCACCGCAGCCGGGGACTGGGCGAAGTCGTCATCGGGCTGCCGGTGACCGGCCGCCGCACCGCCGTTGCCCGCACCACCCCCACCATGCTGTCCAATATTCTGCCGATGCGGCTGGAGATCTCTCCCTCCGACCGGGTGGCGGACGTCGCCAAGCGCGCCTCCGCCGAGGCCAGGAGCGTGCTGAAGCACCAGCGCTACCCCTCGGAGAGCCTGCGCCGCGACCGCAGGCAGGACGACGGAGCCGCGGGAGGATTCGACGGCGGACTCGGGACCTCACGCCGGCCGTTGACCGGCCCGTCCGTCAACGTTCTCGCCTTCGACGACCGGCTCCTCTTCGGCCCGCACACCGCGACCCTGCACAACCTCTCCATCGGACCGGTCGAGGACCTGGCGGTCGCCGTGCACGCGTCGTACGCGGACGGAGGTCTGCGTGTCGATCTGCTGGGCAACCCCGCTCTGTACACCGAGCGCGAGCTGGAGCGGCACCACGACGCCTTCTGCCGGCTCGTGGAGGCGTTCGCCGACGACCACACCCGTCAACTCGGCTCACTGACCATTGTTCCCGAGGACGAGCACCGGCGGATCATCGGACTCGGCGCGGGGGAGCCGGTCGCCGCCCCGCAGGACGGAACGCGACCTGCCTCGCTTCCCGAGCAGTTCGCCGAGCAGGCCCGGCGGACGCCGCACGACACGGCCGTCGTATGCGCCGACACCCGTCTGACCTTCGCCCAACTGGACACGCGTGTCTCGGCGCTCGCCACCGAACTCGCCGGGCACGGCGCCGGACCGGGTACCCGCGTGGCCGTCGGACTGCCCCGGTCCACCGACCTTGTGGTCGCCCTGCTCGCGGTGATGCGCTGCGGCGCCGCCTACCTGCCGCTGGACCCGTCCTACCCGGCCGACCGCGTCGCCTACATGCTCGCCGACTCCCGGCCGGTGGCGCTGGTGGCCACGGCCGACACGGCGGCCACCACCGATCCGGGACGCACCCTGCCGTTGGTCGACCCCGCCGAGTCGGCATCCATGGCGGGCGGCGCGTACGTACATACCGATCCGCCCGGCCCCGGCGATGCCGCGTACGTCATCTACACCTCCGGATCGACCGGCCGTCCCAAGGGCGTCGTCGTCGAACACCGTTCACTGACCAATCTCCTGGAGCACCACCGCGGCGAGGCGCACGCGCACGCCGAACAGTCCCTCGGGCGCCGACTGCGCGTCGCACTCACCGCCGCGACGTCGTTCGACGCCTCCTGGGACCCGGTGCTGTGGATGGTCGCTGGACACGAACTGCACATCGTGGACGACGACACGCGCCGCGATCCCCAGGCACTGGTGGAGTTCCTGGTCGAGCGGCGCATCGATGCCATCGAGACCACCCCCACCTACATGCGGCAGATGATGACCGCCGGGTTGCTGTCCGCGCCCGCTCACCGGCCCCGGGTCATTGCTCTTGGCGGCGAGGCCGTCGACGACGCGCTGTGGAACGAACTCGCCGCCCACCGCGACCTTGTGGTCTTCAACTTCTACGGCCCCACCGAAACCACCGTGAACGCCGTCACCTCACGCATCGCGGGCGGCACCCCCGTCATCGGCCGCCCCGTCGCGGGCGCACGGGCGTACGTGCTGGACACCGCACTTCATCCGCTTCCGGTCGGCGCCCCGGGGGAGTTGTACGTCTCCGGCGAAGGCGTCGCGCGCGGGTACGCCGGACGCCCCGGGCTCACCGCCGAGCGATTCCTGCCCGACCCGTTCGGCCCGCCGGGACGGCGGATGTACCGGACCGGCGACCTCGCGCGGTGGAGCGAGAACGGCATGCTGGAATTCCTCGGGCGCGGCGACAGCCAGGTCAAGATCCGGGGCTACCGGGTGGAGACCGGCGAGATCGAGGCCGCGTTGCGGTCGCTTCAAGGCGTGGCGGACGCGGCGGTCGTTCTCCACCCGTCGCGCGGGGGCGTGGAGCGGCTGGCTGCTTACCTCGTCACCGAAGGCGGGTCCGGCAGCGACGCGGACGCGCCGGAGATGTCCGACCCGTCCGGCCTCCACGCCTTGCGTGAGGCGCTCGCCGAGGTGCTGCCCGAGCACATGGTGCCCAGCGCTTACGCCGTCCTCCCGCGGCTGCCGCTCACTCCCAACGGCAAGCTCGACACGGATCTCCTCCCGGCCGCGACCCCCCTCGCCGCACGTGGTGGCGGTGTACCGCGCACGCCCGAGGAGGAGTTGATGTGCACGGTCTTCGCCGAGTGCCTGGAGGTGCCGGCCGTCGGCAGGGACGACAACTTCTTTCTCCTGGGGGGCCATTCACTGCTGGCGACACGGCTGGTGAGCCGCGTCAGGGACCGGTTCGGCTCCGAGGTGCCCATCCGGGCGCTGTTCGACCACCCGACTCCAGCCGGGCTGGTCACCGCCCTGGACATGAGCGCTCCGGTACGGCCACCGGTCGCTGCCGTCGAGCCACGCCCCGCGCGTGTGCCGCTGTCCTTCGCACAGCAGCGGCTCTGGCTGCTGGAGCGGATGGGAGAGGTGGGCGCCGCCTACCACTTGCCGATCGCACTCCGTCTGTACGGCAGCCTCGACCGTGCCGCGCTGGCGGACGCCCTGGGGGATCTCGTCGGGCGGCACGAGAGCCTGCGGACGGTTTTCGGGGAGGACGAGCACGGGCCCTACCAGCGCGTACTGCCCGCGGAGCAGGTCCGTATCCCGCTGGTGGCAAAGGCTTTCCCGGCCGGTGGTGGTCCGGTACGTCCGGACGACTCCGCCTTCGCGCTCGGCTCCGAACCGCCCCTGCGGGCAGAGCTGTTCACCGCCGGCCCCGGCCCCGGCGCTGGCCCCGGCGCTGGCCCCGAACTCGGCGCCGACGGACCCGTCGATGAGCACCTGTTGGTGCTGACGCTCCATCACATCGTGGCCGACGGCTGGTCCATGCGCCCGCTGATGCGCGACCTGTCCGACGCGTACGAGGCACGCCGCCGCGGTACCGCTCCCGCCTGGGCGCCTCTGGCGGTCCAGTACGTTGACTACACCCTCTGGCAGCGGGACCTCCTCGGGGATCCCCGCGAGGCCGGCAGCCTCGCCGAGGGGCAGCTCACCCACTGGTCCGCCGTTCTCGACGGCCTCCCGCCCGAGGTGACCTTTCCGGCCGACCGGCCGCGCCCCGCCCGGCACTCCGGCAAGGGCGGCGCCGTACCGGTCCGGATCGACGCGGTCACCCATCAGGCGCTCGTACACCTCGCGGCCGACTCGGGCACCAGCACCTTCATGGTCCTGCATGCCGCACTCACCGCACTGATGACCCGGCTCGGCGCCGGTGACGACATCACCGTCGGCACACCGGTCGCCGGCCGCACCGACGACGCGCTGTCCGACATGGTCGGCTTCTTCGTCAACTCCCTGGTGCTGCGCACCGACACCTCCGGCGACCCGGACTTCCACGAACTACTGCGGCGCGTCCGCGCCGCCGACCTGGCCGCCTACGCCCACCAGGACCTGCCCTTCGAGCGACTGGTGGAGGAACTGCGGCCGTCCCGCTCGTCGTCCAGGCACCCGCTGTTCCAGGTGATGCTCAGCCTGAACAACACTCCCGGCGCTCGCGGCTCGCTCGCGGATCTCACTGTCCGACACGACACGTCGATCGGCCGGTCGGGCGCGAAGTTCGATCTCACCTGGGACCTGGCCGAGCGCCAGGACGCCGAAGGAGAACCGGCCGGTCTCACCGGCGAGCTGGAATTCGCCGAGGACCTCTTCGACCGGCGGACCGCCGAGCGGTTCGCGGCTCACTTCGCCGCGCTCCTGAGCACCCTGGTAGGGCGGCCGGACCAGCCCGTCACCGACTCGTCCTTCCTGTCAGGAGAGGAGCGCGGGGCAGCTGTCGACGAACTGCCGAGGGCGACGGCCGAGCCGTCCACCTCCGGGATGCTCGTCAACTCGGGAGGGCAAGGACCCGACTGGACCATCTCGGACGTCTTCACCTCGCGGGCCACCGCCGATCCCGGCCGTACCGCCGTGGTCGACGCGGAAGGCTCCCTCACCTTCGGTGAACTGCTGGCACGGAGCGAACAGGTGGCCAGGACGCTGTACGAGGCGGGTGTCGGGCAGGGCGACCGGGTGGCCGTCGCCCTGCCCCGGACCGCGCACTACATCGCCGCGCTGCTGGGTGTCCTGCGTGCCGGCGCCGTCCACGTACCGCTCGACCCGGCCCACCCCCACTCCCGGAACCAGCTCATTCTCGACACCGCCGACCCACGGCTGGTGCTGACCACCCGGGCGACCGACGACGCGCTGCCCGCGACGGGGCACCGCAGGCTCGTCCTGGACCACCCGGCCCCTCGCGGCCCGGTCGGCCGGCTGCCCGAGCCGCCGCGCGCCGGGGATGCGGCGTACGTCCTCTACACCTCAGGCTCCACCGGCCGACCCAAGGGTGTCGTGGTCGAGCACCGCTCACTGGCGAACCTGTTCGCCGGTCACCGGGAGAGGCTGATGGGCCCGGCGGAGGCCGCGAACAACGGCCGTCCGCTGCGCGTCGCCCTCACGGCGGCCACCACCTTCGACGCGTCCTGGGACCCACTGCTGTGGATGGTCGCGGGCCATGAACTGCACCTCGTGGACGACGTGACCCGGCGCGATCCGGAAGCTCTCACCGCCTTCCTGCACCACCGCGCCGTCGACGTGGTCGAGACCACCCCGTCCTTCCTCGAACAACTGCGCGCCAGTGGGCTGTTCGCCCACGGCAGGCCGCGCCTTCGCGTGCTCGCTCTCGGCGGCGAGCCCGTCAACGACGCCCTGTGGGACGAACTCGGCGCTCTGCGCGACGTGGCTGTATGGAATCTGTACGGGCCCACCGAAGTCACCGTCGACAGTGTCATGGGCCGCATCACGGCGGGCACCCGCCCGCACATCGGCCAACCGGTCGCCCACACCCGCGCACGGGTGCTCGACGCCCGGCTCCAGCCGGTGGCGCCCGGCACGACGGGCGAGCTGTACCTGGCGGGAGCGGGTCTGGCCCGGGGCTACGAGAACGCGGCGGGCGCCACCGCCGCGCGGTTCCTGCCCGACCCCTACGGCGCCCCCGGCACCCGTATGTACCGCACCGGCGACCTCGTGCGGCGCCGCGAGGGGCGCCTCGAATTCGTCGGCCGCGCGGACGGCCAGATCAAGGTGCGCGGCTTCCGCGTGGAGACCGGCGAGGTCGAGGCGGCGCTGATCCGCCACAGCGATGTCGCGCAGGCGGCTGTCGCCGTACGGCCCGACGCCGGCGGCACGGGACGGCTCGTCGCCTGGGTCGTGCCCTGCGACGGACAGCAGCTGAAAGCCCGCGCGCTGCGGGCCTTCGCCGCCGACCGGCTGCCCGAATACATGGTGCCGTCACTGATCGTGCCCGTGCCGGGGCTGCCGCTGACCGTGCACGGCAAGGTCGACTTCGACGCGCTGCCCAGGACGGCCGAGGACCGGGCGGGGCTCGAAGACCGAGGCGGCGCTCCGCGCTCGGCGCGCGAGGAGATCCTGTGCGCGCTCTTCGCGGAGTGCCTGGACCGCGAAGAGGTCTTCCGCGACGACGACTTCTTCGAACTCGGCGGTCACTCGCTGCTCGCCGTCCACGTCATCGGCCGTATCCGGGGTGCCTTCGGTGTCGAGCTGCCGGTGCGCACGCTCTTCGAGGCGACCACCCCGGCCGCGCTCGCCGAGCGGCTGGACGAGGCGGGCGCCGCGCGCCCCGCGCTGCGGCGCGCCAACAGGCCCCTGCGACCGCCGCTGTCACCGGCCCAGCGCCGGCTGTGGTTCCTGCACGGCATGACCCCGGACGAGACTGACGCCGCCTATCACATCCCCATCGCCGTACGGCTGTCGGGACTGCTGGACCGCGACGCGCTGCGTTCCGCGCTCGGCGACGTCGTCGCCCGGCACGAGAGCCTGCGCACCCTGATCCGCGAGAGCGAGGGCGAGCCCTTCCAGGCCGTGCTCGACCCCGGCGACGCGCGCCCCGAAATGCCCGTGACCCCCGTGACCCCCGTGACACCGGCGCCGTCGGCCGGCGACGAACCGATCGACGGCATGTCCGACGAAGCCCTCGGCGCGGCTCTGCGGGCCTCAGCCGGACGCCGGTTCGACCTGGCGGCCGAGATACCGCTGCGCGCCGAGCTGTTCGCGCTCGCCGCCGACCGGCACGTACTGCTTCTGACGGTGCACCACATAGCCGCCGACGGCTGGTCGATGGGACCCCTTGCCCAGGATCTCGCGGGCGCCTACGCCGCCCGTACGGGGGGCCGTGCCCCCACCTGGGAGCCTCTGCCGGTCCAGTACGCCGACTACACGCTCTGGCAGCGGACCCTTCTCGGCGCCGAGGGCGAGCCCGACTCCTTGGCGGCACGGCAACTGGCCTACTGGGCCTCGCAGATGCGGGGGGCACCGGAGGAGACGGTGCTGCCCGTCGACCGGCCGAGGCCCCAGTGGTCCACCGGCCGCGGCGGCACCGTCGGCATCGACCTTCCGGCCGGCACGACCCGTGCCGTCGCCGTGCTGGCCAAGGAGTCCGCCACCAGTACCTTCATGGTGCTGCACGCCGCACTGGCGGCGCTGCTGAGCCGGATCGGTGCAGGGGACGACGTCACGATCGGCACTCCGGTCGCCGGGCGTACGGACGAGGCACTGGACGGGCTGGTCGGCTTCTTCGTCAACACCCTTGCGCTGAGGGTCGGCTGGGACAGCACGGCGAGCTTCCGTGAACTGCTGGGCCGGGTACGGGAGACGGACCTCGCCGCATACGCGCACCAGGAACTGCCCTTCGAACGGCTGGTGGAGGAAGTCCGGCCCAGCCGCTCACTGAGCCGCCACCCCCTCTTCCAGGTCATGCTCACCCTCAACAACACCCGCCCGCCCCGGCTCGACCTGCCCGGACTGCACGCCACGATGGACGGCGTCGAGACGGGCGGGGCCAAGTTCGACCTGTCGTTCAGCTTCACCGAGCGGCCCGGGGACGACGGCAGCGGTGACCGGCTCGGCGGCACGCTGGAGTTCGCCCGCGACCTGTTCGACGAGCCGACGGCTCACCGGATCGCCGACTGGTTCCGCCACCTGGTGGACGCGGCGGCCACCGCGCCCGGAACTCCGGTACGCGACCTGCCGCTGTACGGCCCCGCCGAAGAGGCGGCACTTATCGGCGACACGGAGGCACCGTCCGCGGTCGAGCACACCGTGCTCGACCGTTTCGCCGCGACGGTGGCACGCTCGCGCAGCGGCGACATCGCCGTGACCGCGCCCGACGGCCGGCTCTCCTTTCCCGAACTGGCCTCCCGCTCGGACCGCATCGCGTCACTGCTCACGTCGGCGGGAGTGGCGACCGGCGACCCGGTCGCTGTGCTGCTGCCCCGTTCGACGGACTCGATCGCGGCGCTGCTGGGCGTACTGAAGGCGGGCGCGGTCTACACGCCCATCGACCTGAGCCTCCCCGCGGCCCGTATCGAGACGATCCTCGACGACGCCCGCCCGCCCCTGGTCCTCACCGCCGCGTCCACCGACGACCGGATCCCACCGGACCGGGCCCGCCTGGTCCTCGGCCCCGACTCGATGGCCGGTAGGCCCAGGGGCGCGGCCGACGCCGGGAGCCCGGGGAGTGACGCCACCACCCCCGCCCCCACGGCCGGTGATCCCGCCTACCTCATCCACACCTCCGGATCCACCGGGCGGCCCAAGGGCGTTCTCGTCGGACACCGTTCACTGGCGCGGCTGCTGGAGCATCACCGGCGGGACCTCTACGCCCCCGCGATGCGCCGCACCGGCAGGAGCCGGCTCACCGCCGCCCTCACCGCCACTCTCTCCTTCGACGCCTCCTGGGACCCAGTGCTCTGGATGATCGAAGGTCACGAACTGCACCTGGCCGACGACCTGACCCGGCGCGACCCGGAAGGGCTCGTCGCCGCCGTCCGCGCCCGCCGACTCGATGTACTGGAGACCACGCCCACCCACGCCCGCCAGCTCCTCGACGCCGGACTCCTCGACGGCGACCACCGGCCCGCCGTTCTGATCCTCGGCGGAGAGGCCGTACCGCCCGCGCTCTGGACCGAGTTGCGCGAGGTCCCCGGCCTGGACGCCCGGAACTTCTACGGGCCCACCGAAGCCACCGTCGACACCCTGACCGCCCAACTCGGGGACTCCGAGAAGCCGGTACTCGGCACGCCCGTCAGCGGGACGCGGGTCCGGCTCCTCGACGCCGGACTGCGGCCCGTACCGCCGGGCGTCACCGGAGACCTCCACCTCGCCGGCGACAGCCTCGCCCACGGCTACCTCGGCCGTCCGGGCGAGACCGCCGCCCGCTTCCTGCCCGACCCCTACGGTCCGCCCGGCACCCGGATGTACCGCACCGGGGACCGGGCGCGGCGATCCGCCGACGGCGCACTGGAGTTCGCCGGACGCTCGGACGGCCAGATCAAGGTGCGCGGCTTCCGGGTCGAGGTCGGCGAGATCGCCGCCGTACTGCGCAGACACCCGAGCGTCGCCGAGGCGGTCGTCGTCCCGGTGCCGGACGGCGCGGACGGTGGGGTGGGCATCCAGCTCATCGCCCACGTCGTACCCGCCGAGGCCCCCGGAACGGGCCCAGCCGACCTCGAAGCCGTCCGCGCCCACGCCGCCCGCCACCTGCCCGCCTACATGGTCCCGTCCGCCTGGACGACCCTGCACACGATCCCGCTCACCCCCAACGGCAAGCTCGACCACGCCGCGCTGCCCACCCCCGTCACCACGCGACAGACGGACAGCACCGGCCGCGGGCCCCGCAACCCCCGCGAGGACATCCTCTGCACCCTCTTCGCCGAAGCCCTCGGCGTCGAACAGGTCCTGATCGACGACGACTTCTTCGCGCTCGGCGGTCACTCCCTCCTCGCCACCCGGCTCATCGCCCGGATCCGCGCCACCCTCGGCGTGGAGGTGAGCATTCGCGCGCTCTTCGAGGCCCCGACCGTCGGCGCCCTCGCCGAACGCCTCCAGGAAGGAGGCGCGAACGCCACCGAGGGCAGCTCGCTCGCGACGCTGCTCCCGCTGCGCACCACCGGCGCCCGGCCGCCACTGTTCTGCGTCCATCCGGCGGGCGGCCTCGCCTGGTCGTACGCGGGACTGCTGCCCCACCTGGACGCCGACCAGCCCATGTACGGCCTCCAGACCCCGAATCTGGACGGAACCGCGCCCTTCCCCGACAGCATGGAGGAGATGGCGGCGGTGTACGTGGCCGAGCTGCGCCGGGTACAGCCCCACGGCCCCTACCATCTGCTCGGCTGGTCCTTCGGGGGCAACCTCGTTCAGGAGGTCGCCGTCCAACTCCAGGAGGCGGGCGAGCGGGTGGCGCTGCTCGCCATCCTGGACGCGTTCCCGCTCGCGCCGCTCGATGACCTCGACAGCGCGGGGCGCGACACCGTCTTCCGGGCGCTGCTCAGCAACCTGGGCGTCGACGCCGGCGCACTCGACGGCGCGGCAGCCGTCGACGCGGCCTCCGTACGCGACGAGTTCCGCCGCATCGGCAGCCCGCTCGGCGCACTGGAGCCGCTCACCATCGACGCGATGGTCGACAACTTCGCCGGCCAGGCACGGCTGATGCGGATCTACACCCCGCGCGTCTTCCAGGGACCCGCCCTCTTCTTCACCGCCACCGAAGGCCGTCCCCGCGACACCTTCGGCCTCGACCTCTGGGCCCCGTACATCACCGGCCCCATCGAGAACCACGACGTGGCCTGCACCCACGCGCAGATGATGCAGCCCGCCGCGCGGGAGCAGATCGGCGCCACCGTGGCGGCAGCCCTGCGCGCCCCCCACCGCACCACACAAGGAGAACTGTCATGACCAACCCCTTCGACGACCCCCGCACCCAGCACCGCGTGCTCGTCAACGACGAGGGACAGCACGCCCTGTGGCCCTCCTTCGCCGCGCTCCCGGCCGGCTGGGAAGAGGTCTTCGGGCCGGCCGACCAGACCGCCTGCCACGACTACGTCGAACGGAACTGGACCGACCTCACGCCCAGGAGCGCGCGCATCGCGGCCGTATGACTCCCGCGACCGCCGCCCGTCGCCTGCCGCACGCCGCCGCCCGCTGAAAAGAGGCTGAGATGACGTCCTCACCGATGCCCCCCATGTCACCGATGCCACACCCGCACAACCCGGCGGGACAACCGCCCGGCACGGACCACGGCCCCGCGATCCGCGCCGAGGGGCTGACCAAACGGTTCGGCGACAAGCAGGCCCTGGCCGGTGTCGACCTGGAAGCGCAGCCCGGGACGGTCCTGGGCGTACTCGGCCCCAACGGCGCGGGCAAGACCACCACCGTGCGGATCCTGTCCACTCTGCTGCGCCCCGACAGCGGCCGGGCCTGGATGGCGGGCCGCGACGTACTGAAGGACCCGGAAGGCGTACGGAAGAATCTCGGCCTCTCCGGGCAGTACGCGGCCGTCGACGAGAAGCTCACCGGCCGCGAGAACCTGTACCTCGTCGCCCGCCTTTACGGCATGCGCCGCACCACCGCGAGACGCAAGGCGGCCGAACTCCTCACCCGCTTCCGGCTAGAGGAAGCGGCGGACAAACCCAGCGGCACCTTCTCCGGCGGCATGCGGCGGCGTCTCGACCTGGCGGGCGCACTCGTGGCGCGCCCCGCCGTGGTGGTCCTGGACGAGCCGACCACGGGCCTTGACCCCCGTGGCAGGGCCGACACCTGGGTATCGATCCAGGAACTTGTCGCGGCCGGCACCACCGTTCTCCTCACCACCCAGTACCTGGAGGAGGCCGACCAACTGGCCGACTGCATCGTGGTGATCGACCAGGGCAAGGTCATCGCACGAGGCTCGGCAGCCCAGTTGAAGGCGCGGGTCGGCGGCGAGCGGCTGACCCTGACGGTCAAGGACCCGCAGACGCGCACCAGGGCCTACGAAGTGCTGGACGCACTCGGCCCTCACCACCCCGAACTCGACCCGCGGACCGGCCGGTTCACCGTCACGACCCTGCACGGCGTGCGGACTCTGGAATACGCGCTGAGCTGTCTCCGGCTGGCGGACGTGGCCGTGCAGGAGATCGAACTCGCGCCCCCCACGCTCGACGACGCCTTCCTGGCACTGACCGGACAGACCGCCGGTCCGCAGAAGCCGGCGGAGACACCGACCGGGAAACCACCCACCGCCTCGCCGCCCGACGCGTCTCCCGAGACCCCGGCCGAGCGGACCGTGCCGCTCCTCGTCACCGGCCCGCGCCCGTGAACCGGGTGGCGCGCGACGCGTGCATCATCGCCTGGCGGAACCTGCTCAACCTGCGGCGCACACCCGGCTCGGTCATCGCCGCGCTCGTCCAGCCGGTCATGTTCGTCCTGCTGCTCGCCTACGTCTTCGGGGGCAGCCTCGGGGGCGCCGACTACCGCACCTTCCTGATGGGCGGCATCTTCGCCCAGGCCGTCACCTTCAACGCCGCCTTCACGGCCCTGGGACTCGCCAACGACATGGACAAGGGCATCGTCGACCGGTTCAGATCACTGCCCATGCCACGCATGGCCGTGATTCTCGGCCGGACCCTGTCCGACCTCACCATGAGCGTCGTGACACTCGCCGTCACCTCACTGTGCGGCCTACTGGTCGGCTGGCGCATCGGGACCTCGTTGCCAGAAGCCGCACTGGCCTACCTCCTGATCCTGCTCTTCGCCTTCGCCATGTCCTGGGTCGGCGCCACCATCGGGCTGATGGCACGCAGCGTCGAGGTGGCCCAGAGCGCCGGGCTGATCTGGCTGTTCCCGGTCACGTTCGTCTCCTCCGCGTTCGTCTCAACAGCCACGATGCCGGGCCCGCTGCGCACGGTCGCCGAGTGGAACCCGGTATCGGCCACCGCGACGGCCGTACGACAGCTCTTCGGCAACCCGCCACCCGCCGGCATCCCACTCGGCGACGCATGGCCGGTCGTGCACGCACTGCCGTACGCCCTGCTGTGCGCGGCCGTCATCACCGCCACGTTCATGGCGCTGGCACTGGGCAGATTCCGCAGGATCGTGGTCGGATGAGACTGCGGCGGGCGTCGCGTGTTCCGCCTTCAGGTGTCCGCGACTCGCTGCAGCGTCAGGGCGCGGTCATGATCCCGATCCCGAGCGGCGTTGCCACCGAGGTCGATGCATTCTCCAGGAGCCGTCAGGTCTTCGACGTCGCCCTGCCGCTCGCCCAGCGTGGAAAGGCGACGACAGCAGCGGGGGCGGGCTGCTCGGGGGCATGCTGAGCGGCTGGTCCGGCACCCAGAACAACGGCGGCCCCTCGTACGCGGAGACCGGCCGCATGGTCGGCCCGGACGGTGCGTCGTCCGGCTTCACCGCCAGCGGCGTCGACGCACGCGGCGAAGCCTTCTATGCCAAGGGCCACCAGCACGCCGGCCCCGACGGAGCCGGTTCAATGACGGTCGCCTCCCGCTCCTGACACCGCACCCCTCCCGTACCCGGGTACGCGTAGAGCGGGAGCGCGTGTCCGTTCCGGACCGGGTGCTTGCCCGCTCCCAGCGGGTCACCGGCGTGAAGGCCCTGAACTTCCCCAAGTCAGGGCCTTCACTCATGTGCTGAAGAGGCGAGGCGGCCCGGTTTCTGTGACCGTCGTTGAAGTGACGGGTGATGGGGCTTGAGAGGTAGGACGGGTCGAGCGAGGAGAATCCGCCATCACGGGGCCCCCGTCCGTCCGCGACTTTCTCCTGAAGACCGCAACAACCCTCTACCGCCTCGAAGAAAGACAACCGGTGAACCGCTGCGGCAGGCCGCCTGAGTGCACTGCGGTCGTTGGCCGTACGTCGGGCAGCCGCGTCAGTGGTGCGCCTCTTCGCGTGACGGGGCGCAGTGGGAGTCCCCCGGCCGGGTGTCCGGCCTTCGGCTGAGTGCTCCGGGCCACCAGGCGGTGGGGCCGATGTCCCTGACCAGCGCGGGCACGAGTAGCGAGCGGACGACGAGGGTGTCGAGCAGTACGCCGAACGCGACGATGAACGCGATCTGGAGGAGGAACGCCAGCGGGATGACTCCCAGCGCGGCGAAGGTGGCGGCGAGTACGACGCCGGCCGAGGTGATGACACCGCCGGTGGCGGTCAGCCCGCGCAGGACGCCCAGCCGGGTGCCGTATGCCAGTGACTCCTCGCGGACGCGCGACATGAGGAAGATGTTGTAGTCCACGCCGAGGGCCACGAGGAAGACGAAGCCGTAGAGCGGTACAGACGAGTCGGTGCCGGTGAAGCCGAACAGATGGCGGAAGACCAGCGCGGAGACACCGATCGTGGCGAGGAAGTTGAGGGCGACCGTGGCCACGAGGAGTACGGGCATGAGCAGTGAGCGGAGCAGCCCGACCAGGATGATCAGGATGATCGCGAGGACCACGGGCACGATGAGGAGCCGGTCGTCCTCGGCAGTGCTTTGGGTGTCGTACCGCTGCGCCGTGTAGCCGCCGACGAGCGTGTCCGAATCCGGTACGGCGTGTACCGCGGCGCGCAGCCGGGCCACGGTGTCCTTGGCCGCGTCGCTGTCGGCGGCGCCTTCGAGCGTGGCGTCGATCCGTACGCGTCCGTCGACGATCAGCGGCGGGCCGCCGGGCCGGCCGGAGGCCGTCGCGGGGCTGACGTCCGCCACACCGTCGGTCCGTTCGATCGCCGCGCTCACCCGGGGCAGCGCGGCGGCATCGGCGATCACCACGGCCGGATTGCCGGAGCCGCCGGGGAAGTGCCGACCGAGCGTCTGCTGCGCGGCCACCGAGGGGGCGTCGTTGACGAAGATCTCGTCCAGGGGCACCCCCTTCGCGGTGAGCGTGGGGGCGAAGGCCGCGCAGACGATCAGGGCGGCGAGGGTGCCGGACCACACCTTGCGCGGCGCTCGGTCGACCAGTGCGGCGACCCGCGTCCACACGCCGTGGCCTTGGTAGCCGGCGCGCTCGTCCTGGCTGTCGCTCGTGGGACGGGGCGGCTTGGCGGGCCAGTACGCGGCGCGGCCGAGGAGCACCAGGACGGCGGGCAGAAAGCTCAAGGTGCTCATTACGGCGCAGACGATGCCGATCGCGCCGACGGGGCCGAGCGCACGGTTGTTGGTGAGGTCGCTCAGCAGCAGGGCGAGCAGACCGAGGGCGACGGTGGCGGCGCTCGCCGTGATGGGCCCGGCGGACTGCCGCAGGGCGGCACGCATCGCGGCGAACCGGTCCGGCGTGTGCGCCAGTTCTTCCCGGAAGCGGGCGGTGAGCAGGAGGGCGTAGTCCGTGGCGGCGCCGATGACGAGGATCGAGAGGATGCCCTGCACCTGGCCGTCGACGCGTACGACGTCCCGGTCGGCGAGCGCGTACACGACGGCGCAGGCCAATCCCAGGGCGAGGACGGCGCCGAGAATGATGATCAGTGGGAGGAGCACGCTGCGGTAGACCAGCAGCAGGATGACCAGGACGGCGAGGAGGGCGACACCGAGCAGCAAGCCGTCGATTCCGGCGAACGCGTCGGAGAGATCGGCCTGGCTCGCGGCGGGCCCGGCCAGTTGGACGGTGGTGCCCGGTACAGCCGCCGCCGCGTCATGGATCCGCGCGAGGGCGCCGGGCAGTCCGTCGCCGAGACCGGGCCGGAGCTGGACGACTCCTTGGAGTGCTTCGCCGTCCTTGGACGGCAGCGCGGGGGACGCCGTGCCGACAACTCCCGGACTGCCGGTGAGGGTGGCGAGGGCGCGGGTCGCGGCGGCGCGGCGGTCGTCACCGAGCGGCGTACCGGCTTCGCCGTCAGCCGTCCAGACGACGACGGCGGGCAGCGTCTCCTCCTGGTCGAACGCCCGCTGTGCGTCGATCACTTGGGTGGACTCGGCGTTCTGCGGCAAGAAGGCGGCCTGATCGTTGGTGGCGACCTCGCCGAGTTTCCCGGCGTAGGGGCCCAGCGTGCCGCCGATGCCGAGCCAGGCGATCAGAAGGACGGCGGGGGCAAGCCATCGGACGACGCGGTTGGTGGTGGGCATACCTCTCCCTGAGGAACGGGGACGGACAGACTGACCAGATATCTCGATGATGAACAATCTCAATTGTCAAAGTACTTTAGATGATGGCTCGCCCGACACCCGGGTGGCTGATGGGGGTCGAAGAGTGACGGCCTGCAGGGCTCAGCGGCGGGGCGAACGCACCTCGGTCAGTTCGTCGTTCACCGAGACGAGGAAGCGCAGGACCACGGCCAGCTCGGGCTCGCTGAAGCCCGCCCGCGCGTGTTCTGTCGCCTCGGCCAACGGCAGGAAGTGGCTCCGGGCGACCGACCTGGCGCCCGCCAGATAATGCAGATGGACCACCCGGCGGTCAGCGCTCTCCCGTGATCTGCGGATGTGCCCCGCCCGTTCCAGCCGGTCCAGGCACGCGGTCACCGCGCCCGACGTCAGACCCAGATGGTCACGGAGCCGACCGGGGGTGAGAGGCGTCTCCGCGTCCAGAATGGCGGCCAGCGCCTGGACGTCCGTCGCGTGCAGACCCTGGTCGGCGGCGAACCCGTGGACCAGTCGGTTGATCTCACCGTTCATCCGTCGCAGTTCGACCGCGAAGGCCCGCAGGTCCGCGCCGGGCATCGGCGCGCCATCATCTGAACTGGTCACGCCGTCAGCCTATAGATAGCTCCAGAGGTGCGGACTGCCGTCGTCCTGGAACACGATCCCGGCTGAGGCGGCGGAGAGCCGTGACGGCTGCCAGCTCAACCCTTCCGGTAGTGGGCCGTCGGCCTCGATCCGGCGGACGGTGTCACACCTGCGGCGAGGCCCTCCTCGATGCGGCACGGGACTCCCCTCAGGTGGACGGCAATCGCTTAGCTCGTCGGTGGCCGTTGGCCGAGGCGTGAGACTCCGGTGCCTCCGCGTGGACCGCGCGGCGGCCTGATGCGTGTCCGCGCCCAGGCGGGCGCGAAGGTCACCCTCTCCGGCACCGGTTTCTCATCGACCCCAGCCTCGAACTCGGTGAGTTCGGTACGGCAGAGGCAATGGTCACCTCTGCCACCGCGACCCGCTTGGTGGTGACGGTCCCGGCCGGCGCGGGCAACGGCAAGGTTTCGGTGACTACGGGCGGCGCGACGGTCCAGTCGCCGGAGTCGTTCACCCTGGCCGCACCGGCGCCGTCGATCACGACGGTCGCCCCGGCCTCCGGCATTGCCGGTGCCACGGTCACGCTGACCGGTGGGCGGTTCGCCACCGCGCTGACCGACAACGTGGTGGGCTTCGGCGGGGGCATCGTGGTCCGGGTGACCGTACGCACCGCCACTACGCTGGTGGTGGAGGTGCCTCCGGGCGGTCACCGCACCGGTCGAGGTCGAGGTCGAGGTCGAGGTCGAGACGGCCGACGGCCGACGGCCGAGGCGTGTCGGCGGGCACCTTCCGGGTGACCTCGGGCAGTGGGGCGGGCGAGATCGAGTCGTCGCTGGTGACGTGGCTGACGGACGAGACCCCGCCGACAATCACGGTTACCACACCCGGCAACCGTGCGGAGATCCGTTTCGACGCCGACGCCGACGCCTTCGACCGCACTCCCTCCACCTTCGCCGCCACCGGCTCCTAGCCTGTGGCAGCCGGGGCCGGAACGCGGTGGTGCGGGGAGAGGAGGGCAGGGTCCGACCGCGGGTGCCGCTTCCGTGGTCGGTTCGGCCGGGGCGCCGTCCTCAGCGGTGGGCAGGCGCCTGGCAGCGGTTCAGCCGTGTGGCGAAGTCGCGCAGGTACTCGTGGCGCCATTGGCTAACATGCTTCGCTCCGACCCAGACGCCCTCGGTGAACGCCGGATCCTGGTCATCGGTCCACCAGTGGGGGTGGACAACCGACGGCCTGGCGGCGCGCTCGGCGGAAGGCGGGCTGGCGGTGACCGCGCCGGACAGACCGTCGAGGGCGGGGTGATCGCTCTGGATCACGTAGGGCCACACCTTCGGATCACGCGGCGAGAAGCGGAAACGCAGGATTTCTCCCTCCTTGACCGCGGTGGGGAATGGGCCGCCGGTCCGGTTGTCGATCATCATCCTGGCAGTGTTGTTTGCGCCGTACCCTTCAGGGACCGGAAGCGCGAACTCGACGACGCCGTAGACCTCCGCGGTGTCCTCCGCTGTGGTCAGACGGTTGAAGACCGTCTTGCGCTCGTCCCACACGCGGACGTACTTCCCGCCCCAGCTCGGCCGCTCCGGATTCTGAGTGCCGTTCAGGTACCAGGCCACGGACGGGGTGTCGCCCATCTTGACCTGCGCGGCCTGTGCGGCGAAGAGGTCACCGAGTGCGCCGTGACCTGAGACATAGTCCGCCACGAAGGCCGCGTTGCCCCACTCACCGATCTGGTTGCCGCCGGTGAAGAAGCCGCGGTAGGTCGAGTTGGACTCGATCATCCACAATTCGGGATGGTGCGTCTCGATGTAGTTGTAGGCGTCCACGGACCACAGCTTGTTCGGCCCGCCGATGTAGTGGACACGCAGCTTCGGCAGGATGTCGGGCGCGTCGTGCAGTGCCTGGGCGAGATCGTCGATGCCGCCCCAGATCAGGACGTTGAGCGGCCGGTTGTTCTTTTTCCGGGCGCACTTGACGATCCACCGGGAGCCTTCGGTCGGCTCGGCGAAACCCTTGCTCGGTGCCGTGTCCGGCGCGCCTTGCTTGCTGATCAACCGGAGCCGCTCCGGGGACGGGTAGTGCGGCGAGTAGGTCTTCAGGTTGCGGTAGTCACTCTCATAGGCGTCGATGACGCGGAGGATGTCCTCCTTCCTGCCCGGGCCCCACGGCGAGGACACCAGCCCCTCGATCTCCAGTCGGTCGGCGTACAGGAAGAGATGGACCATGGACTGGAAGTCGTCGAAGTCCGAGCCGCCGATGTCCGTCGACACCAGTACACGCGGGCGGAGCCCGCCGCCCCCGGTGCCGCCGGGGTGGGCCGGCTTCGTCGCTGCGGAAGCTTCCGCAGCGATCCAGAGTCCGCCCCCCGTCAGGATCAGGGCGCCTGCCGTCGATTGGGCCGCTTGGCTCAGGAACGTGCGTCGATTGGTTGCCATGCCAACGCCTCTCCGAGATCGGAATAATGATTCGCGAATGACTGGGCATTCGGCAAGGTAGTGGGCCCGGGAAACGGCGTCAAGGAGTCCGGTAACAACCTCCGCTCCGCATTCCCCGTGGGCCACCATGCGGACGCCGGGGATGTTGCCGTATCGCCCACCCAGACGGAGAACTTGCGGCAGGCGGTCTCCTCACGTCTCCACCAGCCCTGCGCCACCAGACGGGCAGTCGCTATCAGCGTCAGGTGAAAACGCCCAGAAGCCGTGTACCGATCATGGAACGTGCAGGTCGAACTAGGTTCCTGGTCGGGTGAACTTGCGGTGGTGCGGACACGAAGGCGGGGCCTCTTGGTAGCTCGGTGGTGCGAAGCTGACCGAGCGGTCCAAGGAGGCCCCGTTGTCGTTGTTGTACGGGATCTCCTAGCGGTCAATGCCCGTGGACTTCCCCGGGTGGAACCGCGTCTACGCCTTCTTCCGCCGTTGGCGGCAGCACGGACTGATCACCGAGTTCCACGACCGGCTTCGTGACTGGGTCCGGGTCCGCGAGGGCCGCGAGGCGGAACCGACGGCCGGGATCATCGACGCGCAGTTGGTGAAGGCCGCCGGTGAAGGCCGCCGCGACAGTCCCCGCCGGCTCACGCGCCTACGACGGAGGCAAGCAGATCAACGGGCGGAAGCGGTACATCGTGACCGACTGCCTCGGCCTGCTCCTGGTCGTCGCGGTGACCGCCGCGAACGTCGGCGACCGCGAGGCGGCCGTGCCCCTGCCGCAGTGGTTGCGGAACGTGCACCGGGACATCTGCCTCGTCTGGGCCGACGGCGGATACTCCGGCCAACTCGTCGACTGGTGCCGTCAGAAGCTCGTCTTCGCCCTCGAAGTCGTCAAGCGCACCGACGACATGGAGGGGTTCGTGGTGCTGCCGAAACGCTGGGTGGTGGAGAGAACACTGAGCTGGCTGATGCATTCGCGCCGTCTGTGCCGGGACTACGAGACGCTCACCGCGACCAGCGAGGCGATGGTCCTGTTCTCGATGATCACGCGGATGAGCCGCCGCCTGGCCCGGCCACGAGCCGACGGCCGGCACTGAACGCCCCCGACGCCTCCTGGAGCAACCACCCGCGCTCGCCAAGGCGCCTGGCCATCGACCGCACCCCTTCGACCTTCGCCGGACGGCGTCATCCATGCCCAGTGCCGCCGCGATGTCCTTGGCCCGTGCCGGCTCACGGTCCGGTCGGTCCTGGAGCACGTTCAAATCCGCTGGTTGTCGAGCGAGAGCACCGACACCGACAGCCCCTCCCACCACGGCGGCACGATCGATCCCGGCACAGACGCGGACACAGCAACAGACGCTTCCTTGCCTTCGGCCTCCACCGCGACGGTGCTCTCTTCGGCAGACGCGGCCAGGGCATCTACGAGCTCTTCGCGTGCGATCACTCGCCGGTCCAGCTCAATCTCGGCGGCCTCCAACGCCGCAGCCGCACGGGCCGCCGCCTTCCCGCAGGCCCTCCACCCGCTCACGGGCGGCCGTTTCCCGTGCCTCCAGCAACCCCAGCATCAGTTATGAGGTCGTGCGGGTGATCCGTTTCGCGACTGAGTTGTGGGACAAGGACTCTGTCGATGAGCAGGTGCGGATTATGGGTCGCCGGCGCGATGGGAGATGGCTGGACGGGACGCCTGTCGGTGAAGAGCCGAACTTCGCCGCTTACCCGAACGGGCGGCGGACGCCGCTCGATTCGCACGTGCGGCTTGCCGCCCCCGACCGCCGCAATCCACCCCAACTCGTGCGCCGCAGTTACAGTCATGATCGCGGCAACGGGGACTCCGGCATCGTCTTCAACTGCTTCCAGCGGGACTTGACTGAAGGCTTCGAGGCAGTCCAGAAACAGCTGGAGGGCGAGGCGCTGGCGAAGTACGTTCTCACCAACCGGCGGTGGCTACTTTTTCGTACCCCCACCCGGCGACTCCTGGATCGACGCCCTTAGCTAGTACTCCAGTCGTAGATCGCGATCATGGATGCGAGGTTCGCTCATCGGTAACCTGCGCGTGTGGTTGAGACCTGGGATGAAGTGCAGTTGATCGCGGACGGCTTCGAGCGCGTGTACGTCGAGCTGGAGTGGTACGACGGACCTCGCGTCGGGCTCACTGCCATCGACGGGAAGTCCCACTACTTCGACGGCTACGGCCAATACTTTGGCGACGAGGCCGATGAGTTCCGAGTCTGGCCCGCGAGCCCAGCTGCTGTGGAGTGGGAACGCGAGCAGTGGGCGCTCTACGTCGGCTGGAACGAGCGCCATGGTGCGGGGACGGCTCATCCGGACTACCCGGGCCAGAGCGGAATCGACGCCCGCTATGACGAACTGGACGCGTTGCTGGCGCCGCACCGTCAGGTACCGGACGCCGCCGCTCGGCTTGTGGGTGAGCTTCGGCATTGCGGCACTGGCCACCAGGTCGAAGGGACGGGCTACTGGTTCCGGTGGCGTCCGAGCACGCGAAGCCGCCGTTGATCATTAGGTGTTGTGCGGACAATCATGATCATGCGACAGCCTCAGAGGCCAGGGTAGGGCCGGTACTGTGGCAGGAAGGCTTCGACAGCCTGATGTGCCGAATCGCGGGCCGCTTCTCCCGAGTTGAACCCCGCCGCCGGGTGCGGCGGTTTGTCTCCGGACTACTGGCTGACCTGCCACGCAAGAGCTGCTGGACCCTGGCCGAGCACGTAGGCGACACCACTCCCGACGGCATGCAGCATCTGCTCCATCGCGCGAACTCCGCCGCCTGTGGACACGCTGCCATCGACCGAGCCCTGGTATGTGCCGCGCTCGTGGACCGAGGACCCGGACCGCTGCCGGACGCGGGCATCCCAGCTGATCTGGCGTTCGCTGCGGCGGCGGGAGGTGTTCGCGAAGAACTCATCCAAATGGGGCGACCCGCGGGTGAAGCTGCTGGCCGGTCAGGCGTGGGAGCAGGCCAAGCCCACCGTCCTTGCGTCCCTGGGCCCTGCCCGGAAGGGCGGGCGAGCACCTGGCGGCGCGGGCCGCACTGCTGGACGGCACCTACCGGGAGGTCGGGGGCAGCCTGCCGGCCAACACGCAGATCACCTTCGACGACGACGGCCGTCTGCACTTCGCCGCGGTGGAGCCGGAGCCCGAACCGGCCTCCCTGCGGGAGCCGCGGGCGGCGGTGAACGCAATGCTGCCCCGCGTCGACCCGCCGGAGGCGCTGCTGGAGGTGTTCTCCTGGACCGGCGCCGACCAGGCATTCACCTCGGTCACCGGCGGTGAGGCCCGGCTCAAAGACCTGCCCGTCACGATTGCGGCTTCGCTCGTGGCACTGGGCTGCAACGTCGGCCATATCCCCGGTGATCGGCGGGATCGATGCACTGAAGTACGGTCGGCTGCCCCACGTCGACCTGACGTATCTGCGGCTGGCGACCTACCGGGCCGCGAACGCCACGCTGATTCAGGACCAGGCGGCGATCGGTCTCGCTGGCGCGTGGGGCGGCGGCCTGGTCGCCTCGGTCGACGTGATGCGGTTCGTGGTGCCGGTGCAGTCGGCCTACGCACGGCCGAATCCAAACTTCTTCGGGCGGCGGGGCGGTGCCACCTGGTTGAACATGATCAATGACCAGTCGGCCGGGCTCGGCGGGAAGGTCGTGGCGGGCACCCGCGCGACTCGCCGTATGTGCTGGACGTGCTGTACGACCGGGACGGCGGCAGGCGTCCCGACAGATCGTGACCGATACCGCCTCGTACTCCGACATTGTCTTCGGGCTCCTGACCTTGGCGGGGTTCACCTACGCGCCGCAGTTGGCGGACCTGCCGGAGCAGAAGATGTGGCGCATCGACCGGACGGCGGACCACGGCGCGTTCCAGGACGCGGCCCGCGGCCGGGACGACCTGGCCCGCATGCTGGGCCGGTACTCCTTCCAGCTGCCGGAGCTGCCCGGGGGCCTGCGGCCCCTGCCGGATTCGGACGCCGACGGCGACCGGTAAGTCGGTCCGGCTACGGGCCCGTTGGCGCTGAGGCTCAAGAACTCTCACGGGTTTCGGTGTTCACCGGTGTGCTCGGAAGAACTCGGTGATGTCGTGCGCGAGGAGTTCGGGTTCTTCGTGGGCGGCGAAGTGTCCGCCACGGGGCATGCGGGTGTACCTCGTGATGTTGTACGTGCGCTCGGCCCAGCTGCGGGGCGGCTGGGTGAGGTCGGCCGGGAACAGAGCGAGGGCTGTGGGCACATTGACCCGCTCCACCCGCCTCGTCAGCCGCTGGGCGTATTCGTAGTAGGGCCGGAAGGAGGTCGAGATGGTGCCGGTGAACCAGTAGAGCGACGCCTGCGTGAGGAGGAAGTCGTCGCTGAACCGGGACGACAGGTCACCGCCGCAGTCGCTCCACGCCCGGTACTTCTCGACGATCCAGGCAAGCAGCCCGGTCGGTGAGTCGGCCAGACCATAGCTCAGCGTGAAAGGGCGGGTGCTCTGTTGGTGCTGGTACCCGCCCTCTTCCGCGGACCACACCGCGACGGAGTCGAGGTACGCCTGCTCCTCGGGGGTGACACCGGCCGCGTCATAGGCGACTGGGCTGGCGATCGCCATCAGATGGATGCCCACCACGGCCTCGGGGTGAGCTTCGCCGAGCCGGGAGGTGATGCCGGCACCCAGGTCGCCCCCGTGCGCGACGTAGCGCTCGAAGCCGAGTTCGTCGTGCATGAGCCGGTGCCAGATCTCATGTGTCTGCGGCGGCTCCGCGAGCGAGGGCCGCTGAGGTGAGAAGGCGAATCCGGGCAGCGAGGGGACAATGACGGTGAACGCGTCGGCGGCGTCACCCCCGTACCGCGACGGCGTGGCCAGCCGACGGGCGAGGGTGGTCAGTTCGAGGAAGGAACTGGGCCACCCGTTGGTCAGGACGATCGGCAGGGCGCCGGGGTGTTCGCCGTCGAAGCGGAGGTAGTGGACGGGAGTTCCGTCGATATCTGCGAAATGGGACGGTAGGGCGTTGATGGTGGCTTCGTGGGTACGCCAGTCGTATTCGGAGGCCCAGTAGGTGACGAGGCGTCGCAGTTCGCCGGAGTCGGTGCCGGCCTCCCAGCCGGTGGCGGGCCAAGGGGTCGGCCAGCGTGTGTTGAGCAGCCGTGAGCGCAGCTCGTTCAGCTCGGCCTCGGGGACGGTGATCGCGGGCGCGTGGTGGGTCACGGGGGTCTCCAAGAGGTTCGTTCTCACATGACAGCGGTGCGTTCCTGGGTGTCGGAGCCGCTCTGTGCGCGGCTGTCGGGGGACCGGCGGGTGGTCCCGGCGATCACAGCGGACAGGGCCATGAGGATTGCGATGACGAGCAGGGCATGCCCGACAGTGGTCTGGTTTCCGAGGAAACCGATGAGAGGCGGTCCGCCGACGAACCCGCAGTATCCGATCGAGGTGATGACGCTGACGCGGCCGGCGGCACGAGCGGGCTCGTCGGCCCCGGCGCTCATGCTGACCGGAAAGCCGAGCGCCGCGCCCATCCCCCAGAGCAGACTTCCCGCGAACGCCAGTCCAGGGGACGGCCCAAGCGCGAAAAGGGCGACGCCGGTGGCGGTGACGGCGGCGGCTGTCCGAAGGACCGCGACCCGTCCGAACCGGTGGAGGACCGCCGGCCCGAGCCAACGGCCGGCGGTGAGCGCGGTGAGGAAGGAGGCGTACGCCAGCGTGCCGATCGTGGCGGTGACGTGGTGACGGTCGATGACCGAGACGCTGACCCAGTTACTGCCGGCCCCTTCCGCGACCGCGAAGGCCAGTGCGACGAGCCCGACCGCCACGGTGCGCGGTTCTCGCCACGGGCCCCGACCCCCCGGACGGGACGTTTTCACCGGCGGTGGCATTGCGATGGGGCGCGCGGCGTGTTCAGGAAGGAAGTGCCGTGCCGCCGCGGGTACCGCCCCGGCGATGACCGTTGCGACCACGGCCACATGGATGCTTACCGGGACCCGCAGTGCGGTCATCAGCACACCGACCGCGGCACCGGCGACCGTACCGAGGCTGAACGCGGCGAAGAAGCGCGGCATGACGGGACGGCCAAGCCGCCGTTCGACCGCTGCGGCGTGCACGGTCATCGCGACGTCCCAGAAACCCGTAGCCGCGCCGAGCAGGAACAGCCCGGCCACCAGCAGGGATGTTGAGAGGGCGTATCCGAGTGAGATGACGCCGAGGCTCGCGCTGACGAACAGGGCGACGACGGTGACGGCCCGGCGGGGGCCGATGCGTGTGACGACCGTCCCTGACAGAGGCAGCACGATCACGCCACCGACGGCGATGGTGAGCAGCAGGAGTCCCAGTGATGCCGAGTCGAGATCCAGTTGCGTGCGGACCTCGGGGAGCCGGGAGGACCAGGTCGACCCCGCGAGCCCCAGACCGGCGAAGACCGCGTAGGTCGCCCTCGCGCCCGCCGTCACCTCCCGCGCTGTCGGCGCCGCCGGGACGGCGGCAGGCGCCACGGTCACGATCCCGGCCGACCGGCCGGGCCGAGCGTCTGGTCGATCGCCTCCCGCGTCCTCTCGCGCGACTCCGGAGCAGTCGTGAGCAGAGCGTGCATGATCATTCCCTCAAGCAGGGCGTCCAGGCGGCCGGCGCTGTCCGGGCCGGCGAAACGGGCCAGAACGGTGCGGCTTTCCTGCGTCCATGCCTGCGTCAGGGCTCGCAGTCCGGGGTTGCGGAGGGCGGCCAGGTGCAGCTCGAATCCGAGGACCGCACTGCGGTGCCTGGCGGGACCTCCGTGGACGAGATCGACCAGGACATCAACGAATTGCTCGCGCGTATTGACATCCTCGAACAGACCCTCAAACACCGCGGACTGCAATTCGACATACCGGGCGAACGCCTGCGTCTGGAGATCGGTCAAGCTGGCGAAGTGGTAGGTGATCGATCCGAGCGGCACGCCGGCCCGGGCGGCGATGTGCCGATGCGTCGTCCCGGCCACCCCATGATCCGCAATGACGTCGAGGGTGGCGTCCAGGATGTGCGTCTTGCGGCCGGGGTCGTTGCGACGCGTCCGTCGCCGCCCGCCCCCCGATTCGGCGGAGGCCTGGCGCTCGCCACCGGCCATTTCCTTGGCCGTTTCACCTTCGGGAGGGTCCGCCGACGGCGGTTCGATGTGCAGCATGCGCACAAACGTATAGGCCTTAAGAACAGATGTACAAATCAAGGATGCTCATCGCCGCCACGCCGCGGCAGCACACCCCGCACCTACCGCATCCCGCACAAACCGGCCGCTCGCCATCCTCTGCGGTCCGGACGGCTACCCTCGTGATCGCCTCAGCCCCGGCCGGCCGAAGGAAGCACTGCGACTTCCGGTTTGGGCGCACTCGCCATCCGCATCCGCAACCACTACACGATCCAAGCTCCGCCAGCGGCCGCCCGGATCAGCGTCGGCGGTCGCCCGGCGCGAGCAGGCTGGTGACTTCGGCGATCGCCTCGGGGGAGGGGTGGAAACACTTCCGTACGTTCTCCGCCTTCTTGTGCCGGGACTTCGCCATCAGCATGAGCAGGCTCGTCCCGCTCTCGCCGAGGTGGGTCAGGCCGGAGTGCCGCCACTCATGTGGATCCCAGCCCGTGCCTGTCCGCGGGTCTGGACGCGGCGTCAGTTGGTAGACGGCATACGGTGGCGGACCCGGACCGGTGCCCCCCTGGCGCGACGTGCCTGATCGCTACGGACCCTGGGACCGGGTCTACGACCTGTTCCGGCGCTGGCAGCGGCACGGCACCTGGGCCCGGATCGTCACCCAACTCCAGGCAGAGGCCGATGCGAAGGGCCTGATCAGATGAGAGGTGAACGTCGACTCCACCGTCTGCCGGGCCCACCGGCACGTGGCCGGGGCGGCAGAAAGGGGGACCTTCAAAAGGAGCCGCCCGGCGGCATGGCCATTGGGCCGCCCGACCATGGCCTCGGACGCTCCCGGGGCGGGCTGACTACCAAGATTCGCCTCGCCGTCGAGCAGGGGCAGAAGCCGCTCTCTATCGTGATCACGGCCGGTCAGCGGGGCGAATCCCCGCAGTTCAAGCCGGTCTTGGAGGCGATCCGGGTGCCACGACCCGGAGGTGGCCGGTCACCGAAGTTCGACAAGGCCGACCAAAAAGCTCTCCACGCGGTCGAGTGCGGGATCAATCGCCTCAAGCGTCACCGTGCCGTGGCCACGAGATACGACGAACTCGTCGTTCGCTACGAAGCCACTGTGCTGGTCGCGGTGATCAACGAATGGATATGAGTAGCTCCGGCACGCTCGTGATCGCTAGCCGCGCTAGCCTCGCCGGATATGAAGCAGCGTCAACAGAAGAAGTTCTCCCTCCGCCTCTTCGAGGCGGTCCTGAGAGGCGACGCCAGGAGCACGAAAGCCCTGTTGCGCAGTGGAGCAAGTCCGGAGAGGAGGGACAGCGACGGCACCACTCCGCTGTACCTGGCATCGGTGGAGGGCGAGGCCGAGATAGCTCGCCTGCTCATGGAAGCCGGAGCGTCCCCCGACACGGAAAGCAGCGGTCCCGGCTCGGAGGGCACACCTCTGTGCGCAGCCGCAAGCTGGGGACACACCGAAACAGTCCGGCAACTGTTGGCGCATGGGGCCGATCCCAACCTCCGCGAGGACCACGGCACAGGGCTGTCTCCACTGGACTGGGCAGACAACGGCCCCCATGCCGACACCGCCGAAATCCTTCGGACAGCAGGAGCGCAACCGACGCTTCACCAGGCTCGGTAGCTAGCAGCGACCTCAATACTCACTTTCGCAACAGGCCCAGGGACCCGCAAGACAGATCGTGCCGACGCGCGCCTGCTCGCCGCCATGACCCTCGCGGGGGGAAGGGCGCCCGGTCGTCGTGAACTCCCCCGTGGCCGAGGCGCTTCGGGTGGTGGCGCACGCCCACCGGTCGGCTGTGGCTGACCGAGTCGAGGCCGTGCACGTGCCGCGTGCGTCTGTCCGTCCAACAGCGATAGATGACGCCCCGTCACTCGTTGGCAGGGGGCATGGCCCGGCGTTCGCTGACAGCCATGGTGTTCTGCGAGTCGACGATTCCGGCTGCGAGCTCCCGATCGTGTCGGGCTGCTGTGCGGTAGCGGTGCACGGTGGCCGACGGCGCCCTCGGTGTCGCCGCCGGGGACGCTCCGCAGATCGGCCCGCCTGCAGGTTCGGCTGTACGACAACGGTTGCCCAGCCGAACCCTCGCGAGTTATCCCTGCGCGGTGGGGCGGATGACGATCTCGCCGACGTCCACCCCGTCCGGCTGGTCGATCGCGAATGCGATGGCGCGGGCGATCGCGGTCGGAGGCATGGCCATGCTGTCCAGCGAGGCCTGGAGGCTGGCACGGATCTCCGGGTTGGTGACCGCTCCGGCGCCCTCGGTCGACGTCATTCCGGGCGTCACGACGGTTACGCGCAGGTCGGCGCCGGCCTCCTGCCGCAGGCCTTCCGAGATCGCTCGGACCGCCATCTTCGTGCCCGAGTACACCGACATGTTCGGCACGACCTTGAGGGCCGCGGTGGATGCTGTGTTGATGACATGCCCGGACTTCTGCGTCCGGAAGACCGGCAGTGCGGCGGCGATGCCGTAGAGAACGCCCTTGATGTTGACGTCGATCATCGCCTCCCAGTCCTCGACACGGAGCTCGTCGAGCGGGGAGATGGGCATGACGCCGGCGTTGTTGACGAGCACGTCAAGACGGCCGAAGCGGTCGAGTGCGAGCTGGACGAGGGCGTCGACGTCGGCGCGCCGCCGGACGTCGACGCTTGCGAACACCGCCTCCCCGCCGGCCCCCGCGATCTGCGCGGCCAGAGCCTCCAGGCGTTCTGTACGCCGCGCCCCTAGGACGAGCTTCGCTCCGCGCTCCGCGAGGAGCAGCGCGGTGGCCTCCCCGATGCCGCTGCTGGCACCGGTGATGGCGATGACCTTGTTTTCGATTCCGGACATGGTCGCGTTCCTTTCCTTTGCCGTCTCTCAGACCTGTGCCAGGCCGCCGTCGGCGAACAATTCGACGCCATGGATGAAACTTGAGTCGTCGCAGGCCAGGAAGGCGACGGCTTTGGCGATCTCGCCGGTCTGGGCGATGCGGCCGATCGGGCTTCCCGCGCCCATCCGGTCGATTTCACTCTGGACGCGGTCGGCTCCCTGTGCCCTGGCGAGGGCGTTGCGCAGCGACTCCGTGTCGACCGCTCCGGGGCTGAGCACGTTGATGCGGATTCCGGACCCCTTCGTGTCCTGGATCCAGCTGCGGACGAAGCCGCGGACGGCCGCCTTCGCGCCGCCGTACATGCTCATTCCGCGAGGAGGGTCGATCGATCCGGTCGAACCGATGATGACGACGGTGCCGCCGCTCGGCAGGAACGGCAGCGCGGCCTGGACCGTGAACAGCACGCCCTTGGCGTTGGTGTTGAACGTCTGGTCGAACTCCTCCTCCGTGATGGCGCCCAGGGGCGAGTGGTAGCCGGCTCCCGCGTTCGCGATGACGGTGTCGAGACGGCCGTGCCGCGCCATCACCTGCGCGTAGAGGGCTTCGACATCGGAGGCGACCGCCACGTCGCCCTTGAAGGTCGAGCAGGATGTGCCGATGCCGGCGGCCGCGTCGTCGAGCGCTCCCTGTCGGCGTCCCGTGATCACGACCTTCGCCCCGCGCTGGGCAAACTCCTCGGCGATGGCCAGGCCGATGCCCGAACTGCCTCCGGTGATGACAGTGACCTTGTCCTTCATGTCCATGCCCGACATGGGTTCCCATCATTGGTGCGTAGGTCCCACCCTGGGCAGTGCCCTAGAATGAGAGCAAGCGGACATGCGTCCGCTTGCAAGAACGGTAGCGGACACATGTCCGATTGGCAAAGGTGAACTCGATGACGCCGCGAACGGTTCGCGCGACAGGGGGGCGGACCTCATGACGGCCTCCGACGGACCCGCACAGGGCGAACGTCCCGGACTGCGCGCTGACGCCGCCCTGAACCGGCAGCGCATCCTGGCCGCAGCCCGCGAGGCACTCGCCCTCTCGGGCGACGCCTCAATGCAGTCGATCGCGAAGAAAGTGGGCATCGGACAGGGCACCATGTACCGCCACTTCGCCACCCGCGAGGCCCTGATCCTCGCCGTACACCGCAAAGACGTCCAAGAGCTCGTCGAGGCCGCACCGAAGCTCGTCGCGTCACGCCCCGCACCGGTCGCGCTCCGCGAATGGTTCGACCGACTCGCCTCCTACGGCCGCGTCAAGCACGGTCTGGCCGGCGCGCTCTACTCCGTTATGCGGGAGACCCTGGCCGACGAGGGCTACGCGTCGATCGTCGACGCGATCACGCTGCTCCTCAACACGGGCAAACAAGCGGGCACGGTCCGGCAGGACATCGACGCGGAAGAGATGCTGCTGCTCGTAGGATTTCTCTGGCGGATCGAGTACGACGAGCAATGGGAAGCGAGGACGAGCCACCTCCTTGACCTGGTGATGGACAGCCTGCGCCCGAGGGCGATCGAATAGCCGGTAAACCCAAGGGCTCACAGAACAGGGCATCAGGCCGGACACTCGGCTCAGCCGTTCGCCACAAGCCCGACAGTCCCTCTCCCCGGCCCGACCCGCGCCCTTGGACACCACGCAGGCGAGGCGATGCGGCCTTGGCTCGGAGGCCGGCGGCGGATTGGACCTGCTGGAGCAGACGCTCGCATGTCCCGTCGGCCGACCATGGCCGGTGGCGTTCATTGACGGTCTTCCACGGCCCGAACCGCTCAGGCAAGTCACGCCACTGCACACCGGTCCGCACCCGGTGCAGAATCCCGTCGATCACCTGTCGTGATCCCGCCACCGACCACAACGCCTCTTGCTGACCGGCAGGAACGGCCGCAGCCGTTCCCACGCGGCATCCGTCAGATCGCCCCGCCCCATGACCACATCAAGGACCCCGCGCGGAGTAGTCACATGTTTGGCCGGACAAGTCCTAACCGACGAGGAGATGGAATCGGGACATCGACCGGCGTGCGGAACTGGGCCAAGAGGGGAAGTCCTGTTCCATGAGGAGCTCGCAGGGACCACAGCGTCTATCGAGGACACCACCTGACTCCGACGCCTTCGTTCTCACCGGGCACGTGTGTCCTTGACCGACCCCACCGGCGGCAGGTCGCCCGGTCGGCATGACCGCGGCGCGCTGAGTTCGCGGGCCGATCTGCGCCACTTGATACGCGTCATGGAAATGCCCACCAAGTCAGCGACTCGGCACAGGAAAGGACCGGTTTTGGACAGCGCACCCGGAATCCCGCCCGTAGTCCCAGGGCGCCTTCCGCTCCTCGGCCACGGTCTGTCCATGGCAGGGAGCAGCAACCGGCTGAAGTTCATGCAGGACGTTCGCGCCTACGGTCCGATCGTGCGTATCCGGCTGGGTCCCAAGAGCGTGGCTGTCGTGAACGACCCCACCCTGATACACGAGATGCTCACCCGACAGGCGGACGCCTTCTCCAAGGGCCTCCTTCTCGAGGGACTGAAGCTCTTCAACAAGGATGCTCTGCCTGTCACCGAGGGCCGGGTGCATCTGGCACGGAGGCGGCAGATGCAGCCGCCCTTCCATAGAGAGATGGTCAGGAGCTACGTCGAGAAGATGGTGAGCACCGCCGCGCCGACCATCGACTCGTGGGACTCCGCCACGACACTTGACATGAAGACCGAGATGCAGCTGATCACTCAGAACGTGGTCATGTCGGCCCTGTTCTCATCCGTCCCGGCACGCGAGCCCGCACGGGTCATCCTGGAAAGTGTCGACACCGTTTTCCGCGCCGCGCTACTCAGAGTCCTGCTGCCGATACGTGCGCTGGAGAACTTGCCCACACGCGGGAACCGGAAAATCGCGGCTGCGAGTTCCGCGCTGCGGAACGGAGTCACAGAGATCATCGAGGATCACCAGAGGCGGCCCGACTCGTATCAGGACGTCATCTCGCTGCTGATGAACACTCAGGACGATGCCGGCAAAGCCCTGGACAGCAACGACATCCTCTCCGAGGTGACAGCGCTGCTCGCGGCCAGCTCCGAGACCACCGCTGTGGTGCTCTCATGGCTGTTCTACGAACTCAGCCGCAACCATGACCTGGAGCGCCGCCTGCACGAGGAGGTCGACAGCGTGCTCGCCGGCGACGAACTCACCGCCGACCATCTCGGCGACCTCCCCTTCACCGGGCGGCTTGTCCAGGAGACTCTGCGGCTGTACGCGCCGTGGCTCCTCACCCGACAGGCCCTGCGTGACGTCCGGCTGGGCAAGACCGTGCTCCCGGCCGGAACGGACGTGATTTTCAGTCCCTACGCCGTGCACCGCGATCCGAGCTTGTACGCCAACCCTGACCGGTTCGATCCTGATCGCTGGCACCCGGACCGGCCGCAACCCCCCAGGGAAGCCTTCCTCCCGTTCGGGGCGGGCAAGAGAATGTGTATCGGCGACGTCTTCGCGGAAACGGAGGCGAAGGTCGTCACGGCTCTCATCGCGTCGAGACGGCGCCTCAAGGCCGCGCCCATGAGGGGTTCGGTAAAGGCCGTGGGCGAGATGACCACGCAACCGTCACGGCTTCGCATGATCCCTGAGCTCAGGACCGACGCCCCGGATCGGTCTGCACAGTCCGTCTGACGACAAGCACGGGCCGCAGTGTCGCGGACCTGCTGTTGAACGCGCGTAGCTCACGCCCGAATCAACTCCAGCTCCTCCGCAGCGCCGTGACGAAGGATCTGATCGCACTGACCAGGTGGTGGGCCTTCGACGCGGCCGGTCCCGCCCCGAGCCGGATGGCGATGCCGCCCTGGCACCGGCTGGGCGTCGACGACTTGCTGCCCGCCACCGCAGTCGCGAGGAAGGGCGAGCATCACCGAGCCGATCTCGCCGGCCACTATGGGGCCGTTGCTGATCTGGGCGCTGCGCGTGGTCGATGACTTCGCCGATGACATCGTCGCCGCCTGCACGGAAAGCCGTCGGATGGCCGAGCTTCCTTGCGCTGCGTCTCGCTGACCTGCGTAATGCGTGGGCTCGGCTCATTGAGATAGACCACAGTTGTCCGTCTTACGTGGTCTCAGCTGCCCCGGCTTGGGAAGCGGCGTCGATAGGGTGTCGCCATGCCGTATTCACCGATGCCGCTCCAACTGGACACCGCTCGGCTGGCATTGAGTCAGTGGACCGAGCCCGGCATCGACGCCCATCGCGTGCTTGTCGAACTCGCCCGCAAAGGCGAGGAGAGGTGCTGGAGATGTTCGCTGGGGGAACCACGCGGCTGCTGGTCAGAAATGACGGTGAAGCGCCGCTGGAGCTGACCGTGGAGCCGTGGGCGGATACCTACCAGATCCTGCCGGGGCAGACCTGCGTCGTAGTCACTCACTCGGCAGCAGGCGACGGTTCTTGGTCCGGGACGTTGCGTGGGGACGAGCCTTTCCAGGTCGACCATCGGCGGGATTCGGTCACGGTGTGGGCCAACGGCAATTGCTTTCACCTCAGTGACATGGTGGGCAACGCGATCGACGCGGCCGACTGGCAGTGCCCTGCCCAGAGTCCGGATTCCTGAGGGCAGCTCCGAGCGGGACCCGATCACGTACCGGCCGGTTTCAAGACTCGGGGGAGGTGGGCGTGCATGTGCTGGACCTCGATGTCGCGGCCGAGGTCTTGAACCCGGTGTCCAAGGATTTCAGTCAGTCCGCATGCCCTTTTCCGGACTAAGAAATGATCAGGAGTGAACTCACCAGGAATGCGCTCTCGCCTGCCGTTAGGGATACGGCCGGGGCCATCGGGGACGGCCGCGGCCGGAAGCCGCCTGGCCTACGATCCTCTTGGGGAGCGACGCAACGGCACTGCCAGAGATAGGTGTTGGTCCTTCCCTCCCAAAGTGTCGATCATGGGAGTGATTCGGTTGTTACTGTCCATCTGCGGCATGGGCGCTCTATGGCTGTTCTTCTTTGCGTGGGTGGGCTGGCGTCGGCGTAGGCATGGCGGCGCCGGCGGGACGGCTACGGAGGCATGGAACGAGCTCTTCCAGCCGTCCCACCGACACGTTCAAGAAGAGCGGGAACGTCGGCTCGCCCTCCGAGACGACACGGAATCCGGCGCGCCACGAAGCACTGTGGACTTGGACTCGGGCAAAGCTGTCATCCGCTCGAAAGAGCATTGATTTACCTGTAGTAGGCGTGTGAGCAAATGGCGTCGAGGTCGAGGATGTCCACCTGGTTAGCGGTCGGCGGGGGGCCGCCCTTGAGGGGGAGCATCCGAACGAGATCCCGCGTATCGGGTGCATGGTCCGGTTCTCCTGCTTCTGGTGGTGAGGGTGCTTGGTCGGTGAAGACGGGCATGCAAAGGTCGACCAGTTGGGGTCTGCGCGTCGTCCCGCAGTCCGGTCAACATCTCTGGGGCTCCGGGGGTGTTCAGGACGATCTGTTGCCCGGCCCACACGCCTACCGGTGCCTGCGGTGGCATGGCGAATGGTGGCGCCGACGCCTCTACGACGGTGAATTCCGGTGGTGAGGGGCTGAAGCGCCCGCCCCCCCCCGGCAGCGCTCAGGAGCATGTCTGGCGGAGCAGACGGCCCACTACGGCACGGAACCTCTCCCGCCCTGCCATGACACTCGTGTCCCACAGGCCTCCGACGTCACCGCTCAGCGAGAGGCACTGGAGCCGTTGTTCCTCAGCGAGGAAACTGGCGCCCGCCACGTTCTGGTCCAGCATCCCCATCGCGGTGAGCGCCACATGGCCGCAGGACACCGCGTCATCAGCGTTTCCCGAGCCGTGTGCGAGCACGGCATACCGCAAGCTGAGGACAGCGAAGAAGGCGTAGGTGTCCGCAACATCGATAATCTCCTCCTCGTTCTGCTGAAGCTCCGGGAAACGCTCCAGCAGGCGTACGCGCTCAGCGGCCTCGGCGAGCGGGCGGTCGGCATACCAAAGGTCACGTACGGACTCCGCGTAGAGGTCCAGGTCGGACTCCCGCCCGGGCACCTTCGCGCGCAGGCCCATGAACAGTGGCGCCATGCGTTCGGTGCAGGCGGCGACGTACAGACAGATCGCCTCGCCGCCCCCGTCCCTAAGCGCCTCCGCGACGGCACCCTCGACCAGCTTCTCCACGTCCCACCCTCCCGTTCGAAAAGATCAACAGGGTACATACAGCCCGGGGCTCCGAAGCTTGACAAGCCAACGCCCTGAGGTGTCTGTCCGGTCCTCGCCCGCCCGTGTTCAAGTGGGCGAGGACCAGGCAGGGTAGCCGGTACGGGCAACAGCTCCGCCCCGTAAGCGTGTTCGTGTCGGCGGGGCGCAGCGGTACGGGGCGGGGTGGGTGTGGTCAGAGCTCGCCGCGTGCCCGTGCCTGGGCGTCCGCGAGCATCACGGCGTGGTCGAACGCGAGGTCCGGGAGCGCGTCCAGCGGCCACCAGCAGGCGGCGGTCGCGTCGTCCCCCGCCATCGGCGGAACGGCCGTAGACAGGGTGGCGGTAAGGGAGACCCTGATGCCGGCCTCTTCCTCCAGATTGGTCCAGAATCCGGGCGGCTCGCACCGCGCGCGATGGAACCCCGCTGGAGACGAAGCGTGCGTGGAGGTAGAAGTCGCTGACGGGCTCGGTGGTGCTGGCTCTCTGCTGGGTGATGAGCAGGTGGGGATTGGAGGTGCGTGGCCATCGCCGGTGTCGGTAGCGCAGCCAGACGTGCAGCAGATCGGTCGTGGTCTCGTCGAGATGACCACGTGCCGGCCGGGGGGAGGGGGAGGAGTTGGCCGCGGGCGAGCCGAAGTTCAGTGAGGGTGAGGGTATGCGGGTCGGTGCCGTTGGTTGCGTGGAGGGCGGTCAGCACCACCGAACCGACGGCGCCGCGAAGCCGCCGGCCTGCTCCAGGTGGCGGGAGACACCGAGCCCGGAGAGTTGATCCCCGGCACCGGTGGGGCCCTCCGTAGAGCCATCGCTCCGAAGGCCGCAGGCCACCTCACGTGAGCCGAGGAGACTCCAGCGGGCGCCGGCGGAACCTGTCTCATGAATACCGAAGCGGCCCGCCGCTCCTCCGCGGTCGATCTCAGCATGCCGGCCTTCGCCGAACATCGCCATCCGCACCACCACTACGTCGACGGACAAGCACCGTCCCAGAAATCCATGGTCGCCACGAAGCTGAACTGCCTACGCTCCAACCCATGCGAACTGTCTTCGTGTTTCCCACAGGTGAGCGAGCCGAGACCGTCGCCTCGCTTGATCGGCATCTGCCCGAGCAGAGCGATCCGTGGACTCTGGACGGCAACCTCTACATCGACATCGACGATGAGCAGACCGGGCACCTCTTCTCCGACTGGGATCCTGAGGATGTGGCGATCCTCGAAGCAGCCCTCGGACATCACCCCACTTGGGCGGTGCAGATCGACATCTCCGGGCGGATCGACGGCACCGCAGAGGTTCACCAAATGATCGCTCTGCTCCTTGAACATGGCGGTGTGGCGACGGACGACTACACCACCCACCCGTGGACCCTGCTGGAAGTCCTGTCTGGAGCAGTGACCGACGGCTTGCGCTTCTTCGACTTTCGCGGCTACCACGAACTCAGCCGCGAACACGGGTACTCCTGACTTGATCAACTCACCAGCGCAGGTTCAGAGAAGCCTGTTTCCGTTGTCCCGTCCTCATCGTCCACGCGACAGAACGTCCGCGACTCGTCGAGATCCGCGACAACCTCCTCGCGCGCATCCTGGAAGCCGAACGCGAAGGTTGGCTCGGCGAGAGGGTTCGCGACGCGAATCGTTGCCCGAAAAGTGACGGCTTCACATCCCTCGGCGGTCGTCTATTTCGATGGAGAGGTGTTGCCACGACTGGGTCAGCCATGCCAGGTCGTCGAACGTGGTGCTGCTGATGGTGCGCAATGGCTCGTCTGGGAGGAAGTGCACGGTGGTCCCGGTCGTGAGGTCATCGGCGATCGGCTGCAGGTCAGTAGTAGGCACGCCGTGTTCGTACCGCTGGGTCCAGGAGCCGTTGAGACGGCGGTTGGTATGGATGAGCCATGTGCTGAGTGCAGCGACGACAGACATGCCTCGGCGAATGTGCGTGTCGGGGAGGGGCGGCGCATCAGGGTTGTCGAAGAACCGGAGGTCCTCCGTGGCCATGACCGGCTTCTTCAGGATGTTCCCAAGCTCATCGAGGCGTGTGTCGGTGCCCCGTCCGTTGTCGGTGACGGCCACCGAGCCGTCTGGATAGAGGGCAATTTGGCAGCGGCCACCGTGGCCGGATTCGGCCTCGTCTGCCACATAGGCGACGATCTCCAGGGTCAGGTGCAGGATGCCGTCGGGGGCGAAGGCGGCTGAATTCTGGCGGATATGCTCAAGATGGTCGAGGTCGACACTGCCGGCCCAGTCGTGAGTGGTGTTGCGCCAGGAGGCCCTTGGTGTGTCCATCGGAGAAGTATGCGAGACCGCAGTCACGGGCTAACAACGGGTGTCAGCGGGAACGTTCGGACGTGATGCGGTTAGTTCCCAGCTTCTCAAGCTCGCCGGGCAGGGGCACGGTCCCGGCGATGGTTCGCCGAACTGCTGTGTATGAAGGGGCGAATTGGGTCCCTGAGACCTTGGGGCTGGGATCTGAGTACGTGTACTCATGTGCCCGGCCCTGCCTCAACGGAAGGTGGAGCAGGGGTGCGGAAATGAAGAAGACCAAGGCGGCCCGGTGGGGGCGGGGCTACAGGCGGTGCACGCAAGTGGGCGGACTGCTGCTGACATTCGCCCTGGTGGGACTGACTGCGGCGTGCTCCCGCGAGCCGGCGGACAAGGAACTGCGTACGCAGGCCACGTCATCCGAAGCGGAATCTCGCCGGGGAATGGAAGAGCAGAAGATGCGCGCCCTGATCGCGCGCTTGACTGCTGTCGAAGGCCTGGAGCACTTGCTCACCCGCTCTATCGACTCCTGTCACGGGCCCCAGAAAGGCTCGATATTCGAGAACAACTGGTCTCCGTACGCCCTCACGTGCAGCATGCGGGCCGACGCCTACTTCGGCGTCCGGGGAGAGATCACCGACGTGTTGTCCCGGATCCGCGCGGCCGGCATCGCGACCTGGGGACCGCAGGACGGCGAGGGGCGGGATATGCCGTACGCGGCCGGCACCGTGACCTACGCGCTCGACTACCACCGCGCTCGAGGCACGTTCCAGGACGGCACCTTGATGCCCGCGCCGACACTCGAAGCCCCTGGGCTCCGACTCGACTGGGACCGGCCGGACCCGCCACTCCCGAATCGGGTTGAGGAACCCGCCCCGTGCCCCGAGACCGGGTCCGCCGCGATTTATTGGCGCTGCTCGATCACACCAGATGACCCGGTGACAGTGGCAGGCGCACGAGCCCGCTACGACACCGTTCTAACTCTCGGGAACTCCTCCGCAGACGACTACTTCACCGTGCCCCGCCGAAAATGATCTCTCGAGCGCCAGCGGTGAACAGCGGTGAGTCGGCCGTATCCCAGTCAGGCTGAGCTTCGGTGGTCACGTCCGAGCATTTGAGGGCGCGCTCATGTCTGATGCGAAGGAGGCCGGCGGGAGAGCCACTGCCGCCCGAGACACGGACCCACCCCCGCACGACGCGATACCCGCTGTCCTGTCCGCGCCACCACCGCGGCCACCGGCCGACGACATGCTCAACGTGCTCTTTGAAGAGAGCCAGGACCTCAGGTGCTGGACACTGCTGCCGGCCACGTCAGGTTCCGCGCTCGGAGCGAACGGCAACGGGTCCCTACCGAGCCGGGGCCCGAGCCCAGCTTTCTGTCCGGCATGTCAGAAACGAGTGGGAAGCCGGACCGCAGGTGGCAGCGGAGCCGCGTTGGTGGTTGCGTGGAACGACTGGATGATCAGCCCAGCGAGTCGGCGAGTGGCCGCTGCCTGTGCCGCGGGAGACCCTGCCCGGACCCCGTGGGCCGCCTGCATAGCGAGAACGACGTCCTCCAGGACGATCTCCGCGCGCAGTGCGCCGCTCTCTTTGGCGCGCCGGATCAGCTCAAGCATTCCACGCACTGTCCGTTCGTGCCCGGCCGTGAACTCTGGTTCACGGGAAAGCTGCACCAGGATGGGCTGCACCCGTGGATCACCGCCGTACGCAGTCACGAGCTTCTCGACCACCCGGGAAAGTCCCTGCCACGGGTCCCTCGCCGCGAGACCCTCCTTGATGGCCGTCGAGCACACAGCCATGTCCTCGGCGAAGGCCGCGAGGAGCAGCGCCTGCCTGGTCGGGAAGCGCCGGTAGACGGTGGCGGTGCTCACCCGGGCACGGCGGGCGACCTCGCGCACCGGCACGGCAAGGCCCTCGGCGACGAAGGACAGCCGGGCCGCCGCCAGGATGCGCCCGCGGTTGTCGTCTGCGTCTGCGCGTAAGTGACGCACTTCGACCACCTCTTCTTTCACTTTCGTCGCACGGGCAGAGCGTTTGCCTAGGTTCGAAGCCATGAGAGCAGTTCAGTACACCGAGTACGGCCCGCCCAGCGTCCTTTCGATCGTCGACGTACCGCCACCCCACGCGGGCCGGGGACAGATCCGCATCGCCGTCCGGGCATCCAGCGTGGCACCCGGAGAGGTCAAACAGCGATCAGGAGCGATGCGGGAGGTGCTGCCGACAGTCTTCCCGGTCCGCACCGGCTACGAGGCCGCGGGGGTGGTGGACGAGGTGGGTGAGGGTGTCTCTGACGTCAACGTCGGGGACGAAGTGTTCGGCACGACGAGCAGCGAACGCGGCGCCAACGCCGACCATGCGGTCCTGGCCGTATGGACGCCCAGACCGGCCACCTGGACGTGGGAGGAGGCAGCAGGCGCGACGGGCGCCGTCGAGACGTCGTTCCGCGTGCTCGACCGGCTCGCGGTAACCCGCGGGGACACGGTGCTGGTGCAGGGGGCAGCCGGCGGGACAGGGACTGTCGCCGTCCAGATCGCAGTCGAGCGCGGCGCCACGGTGATTGGCACCGCGAGCGAGCACAACCACGACTTCCTGCGCTCCCTCGGCGCGAAACCGACTACCTACGGACCGGGACTGGTGGAGCGGGTCCGTGGCCTCGCGCCGTCCGGTGTGAACGCGGTGTTCGACTGCGCGGGGGGCGCGCTGCCCGACCTGGTGGCCATCGCCGGCGACCCGGCACGCGTGGTGACCGTTGCTGACATCGACGCCGCCACCCATGGCGTGCACCTGTCGATCGCCTCGGCGGCCACGACACTGGGCCCCGGCGACCCGCCCGCGGTGTACGGTCTGCCGATCGCCGTCGAGCTGGCCGCACAGGGCCGATTGCAGATCCCTCTCGCGGGGACGTTCCCCCTTGCCGAGATCGTGGCCGCCCACACGCTCAGCGAGACCGGGCATGCCCGCGGCAAGATCTCGCTGCTGCACTGAACCCGGTGGCCCAGCTCGCCCACGGGGCCGGGACGCACCGGACGGGGGCAGCCCGCAACAGGGCTGCCCCCGTCCTTGCCAGCTCAGCTCGCAGCGACGACCGGCTCGCCCTGTGGACTTCGCGGGCCGGGCACCGTGGCCGCCCCGGTGGCCGCAAGGTCCAGGTCGAGACGGCTGTTCATTCCAGTTCGAACCGGCCCTACGGGTTCACGTGGGTCCGGAACAGCGGAGACAGTCCCCGCCGGTCCGCCTCGGTGAGCTTGTCCGCCCACCTCGGTCGGCCAGAACCTGCTGTACCAGCACTGTGCCGTGGACGGAGCGGCGGGCCTCGCCGCTCTGCCCCTCGCGGGCGACATGGCCGGGACGGTGACCGCGTGACGACCGAGCTGAGCGGAGTCGACCTCGCGCGCCAGGCGCCGATCGCCGCCCAGGAAGCGGCGGGGAAGAACGATGCCGGCCAGAACCCGAGTTTTGACGGCGCTTCACGTTGCAGTCGTGTCCGCCGCCAGGCAGACCCATGGCGGGACCATCCCTGCGGGCGCGGGGAGCAGATTCGGTGACCAGGCAGTTCACCGCTTTCCGGCCCGTGCCCGCGGAGGCTTGAGCTAGCGGCGAGAAGCGATCACATCACCGGGATTGACTTCATGGCTAATGCTGATAGCTTTTAGGTAATGCAGCTAGCCAAACGGCTAGCAGGCCACATGGAGGTAGTCGTGACCGAGTTCCTGAACGTCAACGGTGGGACCATCGCCTACGAGATGAGCGGCGCCGCCGGCCCCCTGGTGGTGGTCGCCCACGGCATGGGCGACAGCCGCGAGGCCTTCCGGTTCTTCACCCCCGCCCTGGTGGAAGCCGGATACCGAGTCGCCGCGGTGGACCTGCGCGGCCACGGTGAGTCCAGCGTCGGTTGGGCCTCCTACACACGCACCGACCTCGCGGGTGACCTGGTCGCCCTGGTGAAACACCTCGGCGAACCGGCGGTGCTCGTCGGCCACTCCATCGCCGGCGGTGCGGTCACGATCGCCGCGGCCCAGGCCCCGGAGCTCATCACCGCGCTGGTCGAGCTCGCGCCCTTCACCCGCAAGCAGCAGGTCAGGCTCGGTGACCTGCGGGTGGCCGGCTACCGTCGCGGCGCGACCCATCTCATGGGCACCACCATCCTCGGCAGCACCCGACAGTGGGCCAAGTACCTGGACGCCGCCTACCCCGGCTCCAAGCCCGCGGACTTCGACATCCGCATGGGGCAGATCACCGCGATGCTCCAGGAGCCCGGCCGGATGAAGGTCCTGCAGGCGATGGGCAAGATCTCCCCCGCCGACGCCGGTGAGCAGCTGGGCAACGTCACCTGCCCGGTGCTCATCGTGCAGGGCACCCTCGACCCCGACTGGGTCTCGCCGCAGGCCGAGGGCGAGGCGATCGTCGCCGACCTGCCGACCGGTCTGGGCCGACTGGAGATGATCGAGGGGGCCGGTCACTACCCGCACGTCCAGTTCCCCCAGCAGACCCTCGCCGCGGTCCTGACCTTCCTGGCCGGCGTCGATGCCTAGGGCCGGCCTGGACGCGGCCACGATCGTCGCCGCCGCCGCCGAGCTCGCCGACGAGATCGGCTTCAGCGAGCTGACCATGAGCCGGCTGGCCGAGCGGGTCGGGGTGCGCGCCCCGTCGCTCTACAAGCACATCGCCAGCCAGGACGACCTCCACCGGCGCATCGCGGCGCTCGCCTTCGACGAGGCCGCCGACGCGATCGGCACGGCCATCCAGGGCCGCGCCGGCCGCGACGCCCTGGCCGCCGCGGCCGGCGCACTCCGCGACTTCGTGCTCACCCACCCCGGCCGCTACGCGGCCACCCTCGGCCTCACGCCGACCGGTCCCGACGACCCGATCATGCTCGCCTCCAGACGGGGGATCGGCCCCTTCGAAGCGGTACTGCGGGGATACGACATCGACCCACAGGAGATGACCCACGCGCTGCGGGCGGTGCGCAGCGTCTTCCACGGCTTCGCCAGCCTGCAGGCATCCGGCGGATTCCAGTGGTCCACCGACGTGGGCGAGAGCTTCGAATATCTCATCGACCTCGTCGACCGCGGCCTTCGCCCCGCCGCGGTCGCGGACCCCGCCGATCACCACAGGTAGACCACTCGCTCGCCGGACTGCCAACCCCTCCTCCCCACAACCCGTCAGAAGTGGAAACCGTCATGGACGCAGTGCTCACCGCCGTCATCGACATCGACGCCACCCCGGAAGAGGTGTGGAACGTCCTCACCGACTTCGCCACCTACGGCGAGTGGAGCAACTTCTCCGCAGCCGAGGGAACCGCTCAAGTGGGAAGCAGACTCACCATGCGCATGCCGGGCATGACCTTCAGACCCACGGTCACCGTCGCGACACCCGGCCAGGAGTTGCGGTGGGCAGGCACGCTCGGCACGAAGCGGCTGTTCCACGGCCAGCACTCCTTCGTCCTCTCGCCCAACCACGACGGCACCACCCACCTGACCAACTGCGAGGAGTTCTCCGGCGCGTTGACCACCCTGACCCGGCGGTTGCTGAGGACGCCCAAGCACGACGGGTACGCCGCGTTCAACACGGGCCTCAAGCAGCGGGTGGAAGGACTCACCGACAGCACACGCTGACCACGCCCTCATCTGTCAGGGCGACGCGATCTCGCACCTGCGGTCACCGTCCTCGTCGGTGAGCAAAACGCACAGTCGGTGGTGTCCGTACCCTCACCGTAGTGTCGAGCCACGGCGCCGAGCTGTCCGCCGGCACTGCGGCCGCCGACGCCCGCGACAAGGTCCTCGCGCTCCTGGAGGAACTGCACACCGCCCGGCACGGCACGGGCCTGTCCGACGGCGACCGTGGTTGACCCTGTTGGGTCCAACGGCTCCAACCGTCGCTGAGCCGGCCGTCTTCTGCCGTCTGCCGGGGGAGGCCGACCAGGTCGGCGGTGGCGGCGGCCGCTCCCCGAAGACCTGTACCGATCGGTGCGGCTGCTCCGACCCGCCTCCGGGGGCCACACGATGCAAGGGCTACCAGCTCGACCACCGAGACGGGTCCATGTCCTGCACACGAGGCATGAGCTGCCCTGGGGGCGCACTCCCTCACCTCGGATGGCGCGACCGCACCGGCGGCGACGGATGCCCCGCCTGCTCGGGCCGGATCACCTGGGCCTGCGCGAGCTGACCAGCGAAGAGCCATCACATCCCGCCGCCCGTGAGCCTGCCTCGTGCGCAGTTCGCGGACGAGACGCCGACGGAACCATCGTGGCGGGTGTCCCGTGGCGAGTCCACGCGGAACCTCGGCGCCTTCGCATATCTGACGCGGCAGTCGGCGGCACCCCGCCGATCGGCTGAAGACGCCCCCGGACCAGGCACATTCGGCCCTCCCGGGGTCGCCCGTCGGCACACGCCCGCCGAGGATCGTGCTGACAGCACAAGGGCGGCACACGGGCAGCACGTGGGCAGGATGCGTGGGACGGGCCGATGGGCGACGACGACGTAGAGCACCGTGACCACCGGGAGCCTGAGCACTCCGGGCGACTGGACCGTCGGCGCTTTCTGGGTGCTGCCGCCGCGGGGGCCGCCGGGATCGCCGTGGGCACGGTGGCCGGCTGCGACTCACCGGCGGGCGGGGGCCCCGAGGCCGCGCCCAGCCGTACCGGCGCCGCCGCGACGGCCGACGCGGCGGCCGAGCGGGCGCGGTCCGGCAGTCCGGACTGGCGCATCCGGTCCGTGGGACCGCCCGAGGCGGTCGAGGGGTACACGGACACGGTGAGCGTGGGGCCGGGCGACGAGTTCGGGCTGTACGTCTCGACCACCGCACCCCACTTCCGGGTCTCCGCCTACCGGGTCGGCTGGTACGGCGGGGCCCAGGCCCGGCTGGTCTGGCGCTCCGACCAGGTGGCGGGCCGGGTCCAGCGCGACCCGCGCACGGCGACCTTCACCGACACCGTGCGGGCGGACTGGGAACGTACCCTCGCCGTCCGCGCCGACGGCTGGCCGGAGGGCGCGTATCTGCTGCGGCTGGACGCTTCGAGCGGACACCAGCGATACGTCCCACTGATCGTCCGCTCGCCGAGTGCCACCGGCCGGACGGTGTTGATGCACGCGCCCGCGACCTGGCAGGCGTACAACCTGTGGGGCGGTCGCAGTCTCTACGAGGGCGAGGACGGCGCGTACGGGAGCCGTTCACTGGCCGTCAGCTTCGACCGGCCGTACGACAAGAACGGCGCCGAGAAGTTCCTCGTCTACGAACGCGCCGCCGTGGTCCTCGCCGAACGCCTCGGCATCCCGCTGGCGTACACCACGGGCGTGGACGTCCACCTCACCCCCTCGGTCCTGCGCGGCGCCTCGGCCGTGGTCTCGCTCGGGCACGACGAGTACTGGACCCCCGAGCAGCGGCAGCACGTCACCCGGGCCCGTGACACCGGAACCAATCTGGTCTTCCTCGGCGCCAACACCTGCTTCCGCCGCATCCGGCTGGAGCGGGACGGCGACAGCGGTCCCGTCCGTACGGTCGTCTGCTTCAAGACCGACTACGAGAAGGATCCGTACCTTGTCGAGCACCGGACCATGGTGACCACCGACTTCCGCGTGCCCCCCTCCGCCGACCCGGAGTCGTCGCTGACGGGGGTCCTGTACGAGGGCTTCCCCACCGACGCCCCGTACGTCGTCCACGGCGCGGACCACTGGATCTTCGAGGGGACCGGGGTGCGGCGCGGCGAATCCTTCGACCATCTGGTCGGCGTGGAGTACGACCGGGTGACCCCGGATCAGCCCACGCCGTCGCCGCTGGAGATCGTCGCCCACTCCCCGCTGGTCTGCAACGGCCGCGACAGCCACGCCGATTCCGCGTACTACACCGTCCCCAGCGGCGCGGGCGTCTTCGCCTCCGGGACGATGCGGTGGGTCGAGGGCCTGATGGCGGGGACCGGGGAGAACGGCCGCAATCACGGGATGGACGCACGCACCGGCGCCTTCGTCACCCGTAGCACCGAGAACGTGCTCCGCGCCTTCGCGGCGGGTCCGGCCGGGCGGACCAGACCGGCGCCGAAAGACAACGTGCGGAGCGTGTACGGGCACGCGGCGACGGAAAGCCGGTCATCGGCCACGGTGACCTGAGCGATCTCGCAGCCGTTCGGTCGTTTCGGATCAACGGAGAACATTGTGCTGCCGCCCGCGGCCGACGACGGGCAAGGGCCTTCATCTGTGCCAACTGCCCCCATTGGATTGATAGATCAGTGGGGCAAACGGCCGCACGCCTCGTTGAACCGGTGGCAGGAGTATCGACCGGCGCCACCTGGACGGCAGGTGGCTCGTGGAGCCCGGCGACGACACCGGCGGCGCACCCGCCCCGACACCTGAGGGCCACCCACCAACCGCGACCAGCGGCACTTCTGTCTGGTGGGCCCTCGCCCAGTGTTCCTCGAACTCGGCTGTCCGTGAGCGCGCCGAAACCCTCACGCCCACGCTGCGCGTCGCGCTCGGCGCGCAGGCCATCCAGCCTCGCATCGCGTCGCATGATCGCGACGCGTGTGACAACCGACGCGGAATCGCCGTCGGGTGGCTCGTTCTCGCTGACTCGTCTGCCGGCCCTCGGATGCAGGGCCCGGACCCGGGCTGACCAGCGAAACGTTGTCCAGGAAGCCCCCCAGATCACTTGGGGCACCCCGGCCCCCGTCGTCCTTGCTGCCCGCTCGGCGTTGACAACCGCCCTCACATCCCTCCATCATCATTCCACTAAGCAAGTAGTTGAATAGTGGTGGTGATTGTGGAGTACCGCATCGACAGGCGGAGCGGGGTCCCCGCCTTCCAGCAGATCGTGCAGCAGACCAAGCAGGCCATGCGGCTGGGCGTACTGGTGCCGGGTGACCGGCTGCCCACCGCCAAGGAAGTCGCCGAGACCAGCACGGTCAACCCGAACACCACCCTCAAGGCGTACCGCGAGCTGGAGCGCGAGGGCCTGGTCGAACCGCGACCGGGCCAGGGCACCTTCGTACGCCGCACGCTGGGCCGCCCCGAGACGGGCACCGACTCGCCGCTGTACGCGGAGCTGGTGGCGTGGATGTCGAAGGCGGCCGGGGCCGGTCTGGAGCAGGAGGACGTGGCCGCGCTGGTCGCGTCCGCGATGGAGAAGCAGTACGCCGCCGGGACCACGGCGGCAACGAGATCCACGACAACGGGGCCCACGGGGGCCACGACAACCAGGAGCACAGGTGAGTGACGGTATGTACGCGGGGGAACCGGCGATCGAGGCGTACGGGCTGGGGATGCGCTACCGGCGGGGCTGGGCGCTGCGGGACTGCTCCTTCCGGCTCCCGGCGGGACGGATCTGCGGGCTGGTGGGACCCAACGGGGCGGGCAAGACCACGCTGCTGAGCATCGCGGCCCATGTCCTGGAGCCGACGAACGGCTCGGTCAGCCTGTTCGGTGAGACGCCGGGCTCGGTGGAGTCCGGCCGGCGCACCGCGTTCCTCGCCCAGGAGAAGCCCCTGTTCCGCCGCTTCACCGTGGCGGAGACCCTGCGTCTGGGCCGGGAGTTGAACCCCGGCTGGGACCAGCGCGCCGCCGAGGACATCATCCGCGCGGGCAACGTGCCCTTCGAGGCGAAGATCGGCACCCTCTCCGGCGGTCAGCGCACCCGTGTCGCCATCGCCCTCGCCTTCGGCAAGCGCCCCGACCTGCTGCTGCTCGACGAGCCGATGTCGGACCTCGACCCGGTCGTGCGCCACGAGATCATGGGCACCCTCCTCGCGGAGGCCGCCGAGCGCGGCACCACCGTGCTGATGTCCACCCACGTCCTCGCCGAGCTGGAGAACGTGTGCGACTACCTCGTCGTCGTCTCCGGCGGCGGAGTACGCCTCGCCGGTGACGTGGACGAGTTGATGTCCTTGCACATGCTGGTCACCGGGGTCAGGGAGGGCGACGGTCTGCCCGCCGCCCTGGGGCACCACACCCTCGTCGAGTCCCGGACCAGCGGAAGGCAGTTCACCGCCCTCGTCCGCCCCGAGGGCCCGGTCACCGGCCCCTGGGACATGGGCGCCCCGAACATGGAGGAACTCCTGCTCGCCTATCTCCGCTCACCCGACGCACCACCGCTGATCACCCCCACCGCACAGGTCCAGGGCCAGGGGTTCGGCACCGGGGCGGTGGCGGCATGAGCACCTTCACCCGCAGCTCGACCAGCAGCTCGACCAGCAGCTCGACCGGCTCCACGAGCGACGGCAGGAACGGGACGATGAACGGGACCACCGGCGGGACCTTGAAAGCGACCGGGGCCAACCGGCGCCCCCACCTCAGCGGTATGACCTGGCTGGTCTGGCGTCAGCACCGGGCCGCGTTCTGGACGATCCTCGCCGCCACCGCGATCTCCGTGGCCTGGATCGTCTACCAGCGCGGCCAGCTGGTCGACTTCCTCGACGGCTACGGCTATCCCGGCAAGAGCCTCGACGAGGCGGGCGGCACGCTCCCGCAGTACGTTGACGCGTTCTCCTTCATCTCCATCGGTCTCCAGGCGATACCCATCCTGCTCGGTGTCTTCCTCGGCGCCCCGCTCATCGCGGGCGACCTGGAGAACGGCACCGCCAAGCTGGTCGCCGCCCAGTCCGGGAGCCGGACCCGCTGGCTCGCCACGAAACTGGCGCTGGCCGGACTGGTGGTCGTGGTGAGCACGGGCGCGTTGTCGGCGGTGTTCGGCTGGTGGTGGAACCCCGTCAAGTCCGAGTCCGTGGTCATGGAATGGACCTCGGGCGAGGCGTTCAACACGACGGGCCCAGTGCCTGTCGCCCTCACCCTCCTCTCCGTCTTCGGCGGGGTGGCGCTGGGTGTGGTGCTTCGGCGCACGCTGACGGCCATGGTGGTCACCTTCGGTTTCACCGTCGCCCTCCAGCTCGCCTGGGGCTACTTCATGCTGTCGCTCGGCAACGCTGTCACGGTGACGACGAACAAGGGTGTGACGGGCGACAGCGTGTCCCCGTCGCTGCCCCACGGCGCCTACGAAATCGACCAGTCGTTTGTCACCGGCAGCGGGGATCTGCTGGGCTGGGGCACCTGTTCGGGGTCGGGGACCGAAGCGGCACGGCAGGTGTGCCTGGACAAGGCCGATGTCGTGGGCTGGGCGACGGAGTATCTCCCGTTGTCGCAGATGAACGCCATGCAGTGGTTCGGGGCGTCGATTCTGTTCGCCCTGACCGCCGGTGTCGTGGCGTTCCTCTTCCTCTGGGGCCGCAAGCGGCTCGTCTGAGTCCGTGCGCCCGCGCCCCTTCACGAAGGGGCGCCTCTTTCCCCTCTGTTTCTCTGTCCCGTCCGCCGGGCTGCTTCGCCATGCCCGAAGGTCCGGAAAGAAAGGCATGCCTTGAATCACCGTAAGAGGCGAGCGAGTGAGGCTTCCGCTCTCGCCACGCTCATCGCCGCCGCCCTTACCGCGGCCCTGCTCGGTGCCCCGGAATCCGGGGCAGCACAGTCCGACAGCGGTACGGCAGGTACGGCCGGCGCCGTCAGCAAGGCCAGGACAGTCACCCTCGTCACCGGCGACCGGGTCACCCTGGACGCCACCGGACAGGTTGCCGGTGTGCGGCCCGGCAAGGGCAGGGAAGGCACGACCTTCCGAATAGCGCGGCACGCCGACCGCACCTACGTCGTCCCGCGTGACGCCGAGCGGCTGCTCGCGAACGGTACCGCCGACCGGCGGCTGTTCGAGGTGACACAGCTGGTCAAGTGGGGGTACGACGACGCGGCCCGCCCCGACCTCCCGCTGATCGTGACGTACGCCGAGGGCCGCGCTCTCGCGCCGAGCGCGCTGTCCGCCGCCGGAGCCCGGGTCAGCCGGGACCTGCCCAGCGTCAACGGGGACGCGCTGAAGGCCCGTAAGTCCGAGGGCGCCGAACTGTGGGAGACGCTCACCGGCAGCGGGGGGACGGCACGGGCGAAATCGGCCGCCGCCGACCGGGTCGAGAAGATCTGGCTGGACGGCAAGGTCGAGGCGGCCCTCGACCGGAGCACCGCGCAGATCGGCGCCCCCGAGGCATGGGAGGCCGGGTACGACGGCAAGGGCGTCAAGGTCGCCGTGCTGGACACCGGGGTCGACGGCACGCACCCGGATCTGAAGGACCGTATCGACGCGGCGAAGAACTTCTCCGACGCGGCGGACACCGTCGACCGGGTGGGGCACGGCACGCATGTGGCCTCGACGGTCGCGGGCTCGGGCGCGCATTCCGCGGGCAAGTACAAGGGGGTCGCGCCGGGCGCCCGGCTGATCAGCGGCAAGGTGCTCGACGACGACGGCTACGGCCAGGAGTCCGGTGTCATCGCGGGTGCGCAGTGGGCCGCCGACCAGGGCGCCAAGGTGGTCAACCTCAGCCTGGGCGGCCCCGACAGTCCCGGTGACGATCCGGTCGAGCAGGCGGTGAACGAGCTGTCCGCCTCCTCCGGCGCCCTCTTCGTGGTCGCGGCCGGCAACGAGGGACCTGCCGCCGGCACCGTCGGATCGCCGGGCAGCGCCGCCGCCGCGCTCACTGTGGGCGCGGTGGACCGCAACGACGCCATGGCCGACTTCTCCAGCCGCGGCCCGACAGCGGACGGTTCCCTCAAGCCCGACCTCACCGCCCCCGGCGTCGACATCGTCGCCGCGAAGGCCGCCCAGGGCACGCAGGGCGACCCGGCCGCGGACGGCTACGTCTCGATGAGCGGTACGTCGATGGCGACCCCGCATGTTGCGGGCGCCGCCGCGATCCTCGCCCAGCGCCACCCCGACTGGACCGGTGAGCGCATCAAGGCCGCGCTCACCGCATCCGCCGAGCCGACCGCCGGTGTCTCGGCGTTCGCGCAGGGCACGGGCCGTACGGACATCGTCCGCGCACTCGGCCAGCAACTCACCACCACCCCCGCCAACCTCGCCTTCCCCGCCCAGCAGTGGCCGCACACCGACGACCAGCCGTCCACCAAGGAGGTCACCTACCGCAACGTCGGCGACCGCCCCGTCACCCTCGACCTGACCACCGAGGCGTACGGCGAGGACGGAAAGCCCGCCGCCGAGGGCATGTTCGAGGTCTCGCCGAAGCGGCTCACCGTCCCGGCGGGCGGGACCGCGACCGCCCAGGTCACCGCCGACAGCGGCGCGGGCACGGCCGACGGCCGCTTCGGTGGCGCGGTCACCGCGACGGACGGCGCCGGCATCACCGTACGGACCGGTGTCGGCGTACAGCGCGAAGTCGAGTCGTACGACCTGACCGTCAGGCATCTCGACCTCAAGGGGAAGCCCGCCGGGCGGTCCGAGACCGGGGTGCAGGGGCTGGACAACGAGATCTGGAACGACTACTCGGACGACACGGACGGCGAGTTCACCGTGCGGCTGCCCAGGGGCCGTTACAGCCTCGAAGGCCGTATCGAGACGGGCGCGACCCCGGACGCCGGGGGCCTGGCCCTCCTCCTCAACCCCAAGTTCTCGCTCACCCGTGACACCACCCTCGTCATGGACGCCCGCAAGGCCGATCCGGTCCGGATCACCGTGCCGGACGCCAGGGCCAAGCACACCGACGCCACCTTGAACTACGGGTTCGACATCGACGGGAACCAGAGCGTCACCACGTACGAGGTGGGCAGCTTCGGCAAGCTGCGCGTCGGTCAGTTCGGCGCCCGGCTGCCCGCCCGCGAGGCATTCGCGCAGTACAACGGCACCTGGACGCACGGGAGTACGAGCTACCGGCCGGCGATGAACCGTACCGGCGATCTGGCCGGCTTCACCGCGAACCTGAAGCGCTCGCAGTTCGCCAAGGTCACCATCCCCGTCGGTGAGCCCGCCAAGGACAAGGAGGGGTCGCTCGTCGCCGCGCCCCTCACGCCAGGGGGCGGATTCTGGGCCGACTTCAACCCGACCGAGTTCTCCCTGCCCGCCACCCTCACCGACTACGTTCTGCCGGGCGTGCGGTGGCAGTACTCCGTGTGGCAGACGAGTGGCACGGACGCGGACGGCGAAACCGTGCACGACGCCGGCCAGTGGACCGTGAACCCCCGGGCGTACAGCGCGGGCAAGCAGTACACCGAGCGCTTCAACACCGGCGTCTTCGGCCCGCATCTCACGGGCCCGCTGACCGGCAACGAGGACCGTCCGGGCGCGGTCCGCGTCGGTGACACCTTCATGGCCTACCTTCCGCTCTTCTCCGACGGCGCCGGGCACGTGGGCGACTCCCGTTACAGCAAGGCCAGGAGCACCCTCTACGCGGGCAGCACGAAGATCTTCGCCACCAACACGGACCTGGCCGGCGTCTCGTACGAACTCCCCGCCGCCAAGCGCACGTACCGCCTGACGACGGACGTCTCCCGCCCCACCTCCCTCTCGTCGGTCTCCACCCGGGTCACCGCCGAGTGGACCTTCACCTCCGCGCACGCCACCGGCGTCGGGCAGCGGCTGCCGCTGTCGGTGGTCCGCTTCACGCCGCGGCTGTCCACGGCGAGCACGGCCAAGGCGGGTACGAGTCTCTCCGTACCCTTCACGATCGAGGGCGCGGCCACCGCGCGCACCGCCCGCGAGCTGGCCTTCTCCGTCTCGTACGACGACGGCCGGACCTGGCACCCGGCGAAGGCGATCGGAGGCAAGCGCCTCGACCTGCGCCACCCGGCGAAGGCGGGCCCGGTCTCCCTGCGCGTGACCCTCACGGACGCGGCCGGCAACACCCTGAAGCAGACGATCCACCGGGCCTATCGGACCGTCAAGTAGACGACAACAGTTCACAACAGAGCGCCCGGGTCGGCTTCGGTCGGCCCGGGCGCTCTGTTGTCAACTGTTGTGGACCGTTGTGAACTGTTGTCGGTCGGGAACTGCGAGTGGCCTGCGGGGGGCACGGCGGGCAGGATGTCCTCATGACAAATCTGTCCGAACAGTCGACCGGGTGTGCCTCTTCTGGTTCGGTGCTGTCGTTGTGGTCACAGGACTCCGTGTTGTCGATCGGCTCGGTGGGATCGGTCCTGTCCGTGGGGTCCGTCGGTTCGGCCTTGTCGATCGGCTCCATCGGAAGCGCCCTGTCGGTCGGCTCGATCGGGTCCGCCCTGTCGCTGATCTCAACCGGGTCGTGGCTGAGCACGGGGTCGTTGTTCTCCGCGCAGTCGCGGTGGTCGGTGCTGTCCTGGCGCTCCTCCGGCGGTTTCCTGGCCGCGGGAGTGGTGGGGGTGGGAGTGGCGGCCGGAAGCGCCTTGTTGCTGGCCCAGATGCTGCACAAGGCGGAAACCGGCGGTGAACAAACCTGATCGGGTTCTGCGACTCCTGACCCTGCGCTGCTGGGCAGCCCGCACATCCTCGCCGCCGACGCCGAACCCGGCGACGACACCGTCCGCTTCACCACCGTGGCCGGCATCAACTACTCCCTCACCCTGCGGACCGACGCGGCCGAGAGCGACCCCAGCGAGCCCTGACTCAGGACCGACGACGCTCAATGGGGTTGCGGGCAAGCCCCTCAGGGTCGTCCGTGGTGTCCTCGCAGTCAGCGATGAAGAGATGGTCAGCGGGTCTGACGGACCCCGCGCCGCCAGACGGCGGTGAGGGAGGCGAGGGCGGCGACGTCCCGGGTGGGGTCTCCCTCGACCAGCAGCAGATCCGCGCGCAGACCGGGGGCGATACGGCCCCGATCGGCGAGGTCGAAGTGACGGGCCGGGACGCCGGTCGCGGAAGCGAGCACCTCCTCGGCGCCGAGGCCGGCCTGGGCGAGCAGCCACAGCTCACGGTGGAGGCCGGCACCGTGAGCGGGCGCGAACGGGGTGGCGTCGGTCCCGGCGAGGAGAGGGACGCCCGCCCGGCGCAGCGCCCGCAGCGCGCCGACGGCGTTGGCGTAGTGGCCGGCGTGTGCGCAGTGGGCGGTCCGGGGGTGGCGGGCCGCGACCGCCTCGAAGTACGCGAGTGTGGTGACGACGAAGACACCCTGGGCACGGACCCGCTCGGCCAACCGCCGTGAGGCCGGGGCCTTGGGCGCCAGGTCGGCCCACACGTGGGCGAGGCCGTCCACACCGGCGTCGAGCGCGATGTTCACCTCGGCGGCGGTGATCGTGTGGGCGATGACCCGCAGGCCGACATCGTGCGCCGCCGCGGTGAGGGCGGTGGCGACCACCGGGGTCATGGCCGGGAGGTCGGCGCCGTGCATCGCGCCGTCGTCAATGACGATCTTGAGGTAGTCGGCGCCTTCGTCGAGTCGGGCCTTGACGAAGGCCGGGGCCTGCGCGGGATGGGTGACGAAGTCGATCTCCGTCACATCGCTCGGGTCGAGGACGGTGCCGATCAGGGCGGCCAGCAGCTGGGTCGGGTGCCCGCCGGGTGCTGTGGCCACGGTGCCGGCGCTGCGCAGGTCGGCCACGTCGTCGTGGTCCGCGAGCCGCCGGTGCCGGGCCAGCGGCCGCGGCATGCAGAACATGTCGAGCTCGGTGGTTACCCCGTACCGCAGCGCCTCGGCCAGACTGCCGTCGAACGTGTGCGTGTGGGCATCGATCAACCCCGGCAGCAGCGTTCCGCCCCGCCCGTCGACCTCAACGTCGGCCGCTCCGACCGCATCGGCGCCGACCGCTGCGATGAGACCGTCCTCCAGCATCACATCCGTGGCGACGATGGTGCGTTCACCGTCGAACACGCGGGCGCCATGAATCCGTGTACGCATTGAAGTCCTCCTGCGCGTGTCGAGGAGGCCATTCCTCCCCGGACACCACCACAGAGAGGAGGTCGGGCGCGCCCTGTGACATCGGCGGGCGCGATCGTGATGTGGCTCACAATTGGGCCGTCTGTGTCACACTCACGGCGTGACGGCTCTCTTCGGTCCGGCAGACGAGGAGGCACATATGACACCCGCCCCACATCCGCACCCGACGGTCGACGCCGTCACCGACCAGTTCCTTGGCCATCGCGCGCTTCTGTTCTCGGTGATCTACAACATGCTCGGCAGTGTCGCCGAGACCGAAGACGCGCTCCAGGAGGTATGGCTGGCCTGGTCCGCCCGGCACCGCAAGCCGGACGCCGAGCCCGTCCACAACGCCCGCGCCTATCTCGTCCGCATCGCGGCGAATCGCGCTCTCGCCCGCCGCGCGGACATGATCCGCAGGCGGGAGACCTACATCGGCTCCTGGCTGCCTGAACCCCTGGTGACGGCCGAAAGCGATGTCACGGACAGTACTGAACGCGCCGAGGCGCTTTCCATGGCCGTGCTGGTTGTGCTGGAGACCCTGTCGCCGCTGGAACGCGCCGTGTTCGTGCTGCACGAGGTGTTCGGGTTCGCCCACCCGGAGATCGCGCGCATCCTGGACCGCTCGCCGACGGCCGTGCGCCAGACCGCCACTCGTGCGCGCCAGCATGTTCACATGCGCCATCCCCGCCACCAGCCCGAGCCGGCCCTGCATGCCCAGGTCACCGAGCGGTTCGCCGCGGCCGCGCTCGGCGGCGATCTCCGCGCGCTTCTGGAGCTCCTGGCACCCGACGTGACGCTCTGGACCGACGGCGGCGGCAGCGGACCTGCGGTCAGCCTGCGTCCCGTCCACGGCCGCGACCAGGTCGCCGCGGTATTCATGGCGGTCGCCCAGGCACTGCCTCCGGAGGGACTGGACATCCACTATCGGCGGGTGGCTCAAGACCCTTGTGTGCTCGTCTTCTCCGGCGGCGGTCCGCTCGCTGCCGTCATCGTTGATCTCACTCCCGGCGGAGACCGGATCGCCGCCGTATTCTCCGTCACCAACCCGAACAAACTCTCCGGTGTGCGGCCTTGTCGTCGGGGATCGGGGCTGCCTGTAGTCGACGAACGCTGGTGACGACGGCGTGCGGAGCCGTGTGGACGTCCTCGGTCCCGCTCCGGCAGCTTCATACCCGGCCCAACGACTGGGGCTCGGCCGCGTACCGCATGAGTGCCGGCCGACGCCCGCATCCGTGCTTCCGCACGCCCTTGGCCTGATTGATCGTGTCGCAGCCCGCCGCGTGGTCTTCGCCGTGCCCCCCTCACCAGGCTGGTGAGGGGGGGCACACTGTGCGGCAGGGGGCGCGGTTCCTCCGGTCGGTGCCGCGTCGAGAAAAAGGGGCGCTCGCCGTCACACGGTGAATCCGTCGAGGGTGCTGTACTGACCGGACAGCTTGGTCACCACGATGGTGTGTCTGCCCGAGGAGAGTGGACCGGACGTGTACACCGCGACGTTCGCGTGTCGTACGCCGTCGCTCGGCACTGTGCTGACGACCTGCTGCGGTCCGCCGTCGATGCTGATGCCGATGTTTCCCTGGTCGGTGTTCTGCTCGCCGTACACCGTGACTCGGGTGCCGGTGAAGGTGAGTGACGCGGTCGATCCGTTCGCCGTCGCGTAGTGGACGTCGTTCTGGTGGTCGCCGTACGAGCGGCCGTCCGCGTAGGCGTATCCGCTGTAGCTGATGTTGCTGTCGTTGTCGTTGAGACGGATGGTTCCGGGGACCTGCGGAGTGACGGAGATCTGCCCGGCCGAGGTGCCCGCCGGGATCGGGACGATCATGAATCCGCTGGACAGACGGGTCACATTGGCGACCGGAGTGGTGCCGATGTACACCGGTGTCGCCGGGCCGAAGCCCTCGCCGGCGACGAGGACCTCCGTCGCGTTGGCTGTGGGCGACACGTAGAAGATCCTCGCGGGGACGGAGAGGACCGGTGTGAAGGAGCCGGAGCCCGTGCCCGCGGCGCGCAGCAGGGCGTTGGGAAGGTCGGTCGGCCTCGGGGTCGCCGGGATGGTCGTGTTCCCACTCGCGTGGGTGTCGACCGGCTGGGCACATGGGTACGACTGGATCCCGGCGGAGAAGTAGTTGCCGGTGATCCAGAAGTGGCCCGTCGGGCTGCAGCCGCCGTGTGATTTGTCGCCGGCGCGGAAGGCGATGTTTCCCTGCCAGTTGATCCATTCCGAGCCGGCGTCGTTGTAGTAGGTGAAGTTGGTCGTGGGGCCGTTGTAGGCGATGTTGCCGGTGACCTGCAGGCCCTTGGCCAGAGTCTTCACCGGGTCGATCGTCGTCCCGTCCGCCTGGTACACGTACTGCGCCTGGTGTCCCTCGACGTAGACGGCGCCGCCGTCGCTGCGGACGGACAGGTAGTCGTGGAGGATGTTGTTGCTGATGGTGTTCGAGCTGTTGATGTTCGTGGTGTTCTGCGGGGTGGTCGCCTGGTTGACGTGACCCTGGATGACTCCGGCGGTGATGCCGGTGTACGGCAGGTCGTACAGGTTGTTCCGGGTGATGGTCGTGCGCTGTGAGAACAGCAGGGTGATGCCGCTGGCCGAGGAGTAGTCGGTACCGATGTGATGGATGACGTTGTCCGCCACGGTGGTACCGGTCAGGATTTCGTTGGTGCCGATCGCGGCGGTTTCGTTCGCTCCGTTGGGGGTGCAGTTCTGCTTGATCCCCGCGGCGTCGGACGGGTTGGTCGGCAGCGGGTCGTAGGTGCAGCCGAGGAGGATCGCGGTCGAGGCGATGTCGGTGAACTCGTTGCCCTGGATGAGGGTGTTGGTCGCCCCGTACATGACGCCCAGTCCGGCTCCGCCGAGTCCGGCGAATCGGTTGCCGGTGAGCGTGATGTTCTTGGCAGCGGTGAACGAGACGTTCGCCAGTGGCTGGGTCAGTGATCCCCAGGGGCAGCTTCCCGCGGGATTGGAGAACCCGCACATGCCCTGGTTGTTCGCGCCGGTCATCCGCAGATTGCTCTGCACGTCGGCGAACCCCGCGCTGGTGGAAGGGGCGTTCCAGGTCGCGTACGAGAACTGAAGACCGCTGAAGGTGATGTCGTGAATGGGCGCGGCGAGCGTACCGGCGCCCTGGACCAGGGTTTCGAGGCGCGGCAGTTCCACGTCGAGAGCGGACATCTGCTGGCCTGCGGAAGGCTTGTAGTGCAACGTGCCGCCGGCGCCGTCCAGGAACCACTGCCCGGAACCGATCAGGGCCTGCGCGTTCTCGATCCGCGCGGGCATCGTGTGGGGCGACATGGACGGCAGGCCACCGCTGGCCTGGGCGTAGGACGCCCGGGCGGTCACATTGGTCCAGCACGGCTGGGTCATCCTCAGCGTTCCGGCCGCCGCGGAGAAACTCGCCACGCGGCATCTGGACTCGGTCCAGGGCCCGTTGCCACCTGGGTAGCCGAACTCGACCCCCGCCACCTGGCTCGCGGTCAGCGAGCCGAACCACGCCATCGCCGCCTGGTCGCCGGAGATCGTGTAACCCGTCGACGTCCCGGTCCACGAGCCCCGGAATCCCAGGCTCGCCGGGGTCGCCTGCGCCACCGGGACCTTGCGGCCGTCGATGTACAGCTGGCGGCTGTTGCTGGAGCCGGGTACCGGAGCGGACCACACCCCGCTCGATCCGCGCTGCGTCCATCCGGTGACCTGTGAGGCCCCGGAGATCACCGGACGCGCCCCCGGCGCGGCCCGCCACACCACCGGGTGCCCCGGCGTGCCCGAGTCCGCCGGGCCGAGGGCCCAGGTCTTCGACAAGCGATACACGCCGTCGGCCAGCAGTACGGTGACGTCCGCGGATGCCTCCGCGGCGAGCTGAGTTCGAACGGCCTCCTGGGCACCGAACAGGGAACACGGGGCCGTGGAGGAACAGGTCGAACCCGTTCCGAGGGGCGACGCGTAGAGCGTCACGGAGGCCGCGGCCGTGGCGGATTGGACCACGGGCGCCGTCAGGATCAGACCGAGGGCCGCCACGATCGGACCGAGGCGGCGCAGCAGCCTGCGAGTGATCGAACCTTGAGATGACACGGGCGGGTCCTTCCCCTGTACGAAGATGAGACGACTCCGGGTGACCGGAGTTCGGCGTGGAGGGCAGGGCGGCGCGAATATCCGTGCAGGGCGTGCAGGGCGTGCCGGCGTCGGGAGCAGGGGCCCGGTGCTGAAGGACGAACGGGTGCTGCGTCCGCTGGAACACTCGCGTGCGTCCGAGAGGTGCTTCCGGCGTAACTGTGGTCCTGGACCGTTCACTTACATCCCATGTTTGGTGCATAGTCGAGCTGCCCACCCCTTCCTGTCAAGGGTCTGTGCAAGCCTGCCGTACCAACGCCTGTGTCCAAAAAGGGTGTTGAGTGTGTGGTTGTCACCGCACACTGACAACGCCCCCTGAACTGCCCACAGGGGAAGATTCATCGGGTGTCTGGTTGAGGTGAGGGGCCTGCCGACAGGCTCCACCGCGCCGGGCGCGTTGTCCCGTTGACGTTCGGTGGAGGTGGGGGCGGTGCGTCATCGCGCGTGGCGGCGCGGACCTGGGCTACCGCGTGGAGCCGGGGGTGGCGACATCGCCGACGTGTACGTCTCGTCGGGCATCTCGGCGCCTTCCCGGCGGGGCACCCACCCTCGCGCGGTCCGCGCCGATGTTGGCGGGCCGATGCGGTGAAGACACGGCCCCCTGCTCCATGGCTGCTCTCAACCAGGCGCCTTTGTGGGGGAGTTGGGGCCGTGTCGATGACGCGTACGGGAGGGCCCCGGAGCCACCGCCGTGGTGCCAGGGCCCTCAGTCGTGTCGGGCGTCCGGCTACTTGGCCTCTTCGTAGGCGACCCAGACCTGGCCGCGGTCGAAGGCCATCGGCTCGCCGTTCGCCCGGGTGAAGGTGGTGCCCGCCTCCGCGGTAGGCCGGTCCCAGGTGGTCTCGTACGCCTGGCCGTTGCGCAGCACGGTGGCCGAGCCGGTGCCGACCGTCTCCTCGTACGGGGCCTCGCCGCTGGAGTCCGGCGGCATGGCGACCTTCTGGACCACGATGGTCTTCCCGCCGAGCCGGTCGCCGTCGCTGCTCGTCGCGGGGGCGTCGTCGAAGGACGTGAGCCAGCGGTCCTCCTCCGCCGACCAGGTGAAGGAGGTGGTGGCGGCGCCGTAGTTCACGGCGCGATCCGTGGTCGGCGTCCCGCCCGCGGGCGCGTCGTCCGCGAAGCGGAAGCCGATGTCATCGCTCGTGCCGACCGCGGGAGCTTCTTGGAGGATCTTGTCGGGGTACCCGTAGAGGTTGTGAGGTGCTTCGTGGTCGGTGCCCCGGAAGTAGTCGTCGGGGAAGTCCTCGTGGGACACGCTGTAGAGCGTGGACGCGTTGATCATGTCCACGACTTCGGCCCGTGTGCCGGAGCACGCGAGCGCGGGACGGCCGAACATGCGGAGCTGCTCGATGTTGTACTCGCGAGCGCTGCGCACGGGCCCCACGGTCGGGGGTAGTTTGCTGGAGTAGAGGCCGAGCAGTCGGCTCAGGCCGCCCTCCACCTTCTCGACGAAGACGATGTCCGCGTCCTCCAGGGCGGTTTGCGGGCGGGCGCCCTTGTGGTTGTCGATCTTCACCGCGAGGACGGGCGCCGGCTCGGCGGGCAGTGGGGACCTCCGCGCACCTCGGGTCTTTCCGGTGTGGGTCGGTGAGGCGGTGTTGCCCAGCGTGAACAGCCTTCCGTCGTGGGGGAGTCGGATGGGCAGCCACCTCATCTCCTCGGGGCCACGTCGTCAATACCGTTGTATGACTTGTCCTCACTTCGCGAATGCGACTGCTGGCGGACGTCTTCGGCCGTACGGGCGAGGACATCCACCATCACCCCCTTCGCCACTGCGCGCCGCGCGTGGCCCTCGTCGCTCCGAACAATTCGAGGCGACCGGATCGCAGCGGATCGCAGCGGCGCGGAACGGCGCGGTACGGCGCGGAACGGTGCAGTACGGCGCGGAACGGTGCAGTACGGTGCGCAGCGGCGCGGCGGCGCGGGGTGAGCCATGCCGCCGGTGAATCAGGTCGATTCGCGCACCACGAGTTCGTTCGGCATGATCACCGGCCCCGTGGGGCCGCCGTCGATCAGGCCCAGGAGCAGGTGGACGGTCGCGGTCGCCTGGTCGGCCATCGGGCTGCGCACAGAGGTGAGCGCGGGACTGGTGTAGGACGCTGCTTCGATGTCGTCGAAGCCGATGACCGCCACGTCCTCGGGGACGCGTCGGCCCGTTCGATGGAGGGTGCGCAGGGCTCCGATCGCCATCAGGTCGTTGGCCGCGAACACCGCGTCGAGATCGGGATCGTCCTCCAGGAGCTGCCGCATGGCTTCGGCGCCGGAGGCTCTGGTGAAATCGCCCAGTGCCACGATGGAGCGACGGCCGGTGTCACGCAGCGTCCGACGGTAGCCATCGAGACGCTCACGCGCCTCGTACAGTTCGAGTGGTCCGGTGATGGTGGCGATCCGGCGCCGACCGCGCTCCAGAAGATGACGTACCGCCAGAGCCGCTCCGCCGGCGTTGTCCAGCGCCACGTACGGGACGTCCTGTGCGGAGGTGCGGTTGAACGACACGACAGGCAGGCCCTGCCGGGCCAGCGCGCCCGGCAGGGGATCCGTACCGTGCAGGGCGACCAGGAGCACGCCGTCCACATGCCCGCCGGCGATGTACTCCACCACTCTCGTCCGGCTCTGGTCCGATTCCGCGAGCATGAGCACGAGCCGTTTGCCCGCCGTCTCGAGTTCTCTGCTGACGGCGCGGACCACGGCGGAGAAGAGGGGGTCGTCGGAGACGACTCCTTGAGGCGGGTCGGAGACCACCACGGCGAGTGTGTCCGTGCGGCGGGTGACGAGATTGCGTGCCGCCCCGTTGGGCACATAGCCCAACTCCCGCACGGCGCGCATGACGACGTCCCGGATCTGCGGGGCGACCGTCGTCTCGCCGTTGATGACACGGGAGACGCTCGATTTGGACACGCCCGCTCGGGCGGCGACCACTTCCAGAGTGGGGCGTTTCATGCCTGTCCGTCCCCTGTGCCGCCGCCCGGATTCGTGCGCGGAGCGGGTTTCTTCATCGGGGCGACCTCCGGCTCTGCGGCATGACGATGTGAGCAGCGTATCCGCAGGCCGGGGCGGCATGACCATGCTCGGGAGTGCGTCCCCCTCAGCGCCACCCTCGTGGCTTCCGGTGTGCCAGCCCAGCTTCTGAGAGACCGCTCCCTGTGTTTCTCGTAGGTGGTAAGTCGCTGTTTTTTCAAGGTGAATGAGCCCTTGACAGCCTTTGCCGCCGCCTCCATTGTCCCTCTCAGGGAGCGCTCCCTCACCTCCCCCCATTTGAGGAGTCGCCCATGCGATCGCTGCTGCGCCGCTTCAACTTATTCCTGGCCCTCGCGGCCTCACTGCTCGCTTTTGTCGCTCTCCCCGCCCCTTCGGCTCAGGCCGCGGAGGTCTTGCTCTCCCAGGGAAAGCCCGCCACCGCGTCGAGTACCGAGGGAGCCTTCAGCGCTCGGAGCGCCGTCGACGGCGACCCCGGGACGCGCTGGTCCAGCGCCTTCGCCGACCCGCAGTGGATTCAGATCGACCTCGGAGCAAGTGCCGAGATCACCCGAGCCGTCCTCAACTGGGAAGCCGCGTACGGCACGGCGTTCAGGATCGAGGTATCGAGCGACGCGCAGAGCTGGACAGTCGTCCACCAGACGGCGACGGGCACGGGCGGCACCCAGAACCTGGCCGTCTCCGGCACCGGCCGCTATGTGCGTATGTACGGGACGCAGCGGGCCACCGCTTACGGCTTCTCGCTCTGGGAATTCCAGGTGTACGGCACCGCCGGGGCCGGCGGTCCCGGCGGCGGCGCCGACAGGCTGCTCTCCTACGGCAGGCCGGGCGCGGCCTCCTCCTCCCAGGGTGACCAGAACTGCTGGGAGTGCACACCGGCCAGGGCTTTCGACCGGGATCCGGCCTCTCGCTGGGCCACAAGCTCCACCACGGGATGGACAGATCCCGGCTGGATCTCCGTCGATCTCGGCGCGACGGCGCAGATCGACAAGGTCGTCCTGCAGTGGGATCCCGCCTATGCCAAATCCTTTCAGATCCAGGTCTCGTCGAACGGAGCCGACTGGACGCCGATCTATTCGACGACGTCCGGAACGGGCTTCAAACAGACGCTGACCGTCTCCGGCACCGGCCGCCATGTACGCATGTACGGGACCGAGCGTGCCACCCCATACGGCTACTCGCTGTGGGAGTTCCAGGTGTACGGCACGGGCGGCGATCCGATACAGGCTCCGCCTCTGCCGAGCGACCCCGCGAACCCGCCGCGACTGGTGTGGAGCGACGATTTCGACGGTGCCGCGGGCGGCAGACCCGACCCCTCGAAGTGGAGGGCGGATCCGGGCACCGGGCCGAACAACGAGCTGGAGTACTACACCGACAACCGCAACGCCGCACTGGACGGGGCGGGACACCTGGCGATGGAAGCCCGCAAGGAGGTCACCGCCGGATCGTCGTGCCCGCGTGACCCGTTGAGCGGCAGCACCACCTGCCAGTACACCTCGGCGCGGATGAACACCGGCGCGACGTTCCAGTTCACCTACGGGCGCGTCGAAGCACGCATCAAGGTGCCCAAGGGCAACGGTCTGTGGCCCGCGTTCTGGATGATGGGCGCCGACTTCCTGACGGGCCGGCCGTGGCCGTACAACGGCGAGATCGACATCGTTGAAGTCCTCGGCAAGGACGTGAAGACCGCCTACTCGACCGTGCACGCGCCCGCCTACAACGGCGGAGGCGGAATCGGCGCGCCGTACACACTGCCCGGGAACGCCGACTTCTCCGACGACTTCCACACGTGGGCCGCCGACTGGAACAGCAGAGGCATCACCTACAGCCTGGACGGCCGGACGGTCTTCTCCCTCGACAAGGACCAGGTGGAGCGGACACGGGGGCCATGGATCTTCGACCACCCCCACTACATGATCCTCAACCTGGCCGTCGGAGGTGACTGGCCGGGACCGACAGACGCAAGCACTCCCTTCCCCTCCAAGATGCTCGTCGACTACGTGCGCGTCTACCAGTAGCCCCCCCCCGGCGCCCCGGCGCCCGGCCGTCCAGCGTTCGCGAAGTTCCCGGGCCGCTCCGCCCGCTCCCTCCGGGCGGCCCGGGACACCCGCAGCAACGCCGCGTGCACGGCCGCCGTTTGGCTGACGCTCTCCCCGTCGCTCCGCTCCCGCAAGAAGAAGGCCCTTCACCCCCCGATGTCCGTGAGGAAGTGAGATGCGTAGAGATCCCGCACATCTGTACACCTTGTTGGTGAACGCTCTGGTGGTCGTGCTGGCCGCCGCCCTGAGCCTGACCGTCTCGACCCAGCAGGCGCAGGCCGCGACAGTCACCGTCCAGGCCGAGTCCTACGCGGCCCAGTCGGGTGTCGCGTTGGAGGCGACCTCGGACACCGGCGGCGGGCAGAACGCCTCGTATCTCGCCGACGGCGACTGGATGCGCTTCGACAACGTCGACCTCGGCGCGGCCGGCCGGCTGACGGTGTCGGCCCGGATCGCTTCCGCCGTCGGCTCGGGAACGTTGGAGTTACGCACCGCGGGCCTGACCGGACCGCTGCTCGCGGTCATGCCGATCTCCCCGACCGGCGGTTGGCAGAACTGGGCGACCAGGACCACCCAGGTCACCACGCACCCCACCGGTTCCCAGACGGTGTTCGCTGTGCTCCGTAGCACGACACCCGGTGACTTCGTCAACATCAACTGGTTCTCGTTCGTCGGCGAGGGGGACAGCGCGGCGGCTGGATGGATTCCCATCGACCAGGCCAAGTGGAACGCTCAGTTGGCGCAGTTCCGCGCGATGACGCCGGCCGCGGTGCCCGCCGGTGTGGTCCGGGTTCCGGAGTTCAACGCCACCTGCACCTACAGCCACTCCAAGCCGGACGACCCCATCGTCTTCCCGGGTCTTCCCGGCGCGTCCCACATGCACAGCTTCTTCGGCAACAAGAGCACCGACGCGTTCTCCACGACCGAGTCGCTGCTGGCCAACGCGCCGACCAGTTGCACCCCTGCCAACGACCTCTCGGCGTACTGGATCCCCACCCTCTACGAGAACGACAAGGCCGTCGAATCCGAGGGCATGATCGTTTACTACGGTTCCCGGCTACCCGACCCCTCAGTGACTGTGCCCTTCCCGCAGGGATTTCGCATGATCGCGGGTGACGCCAGGGCGCAGACGCCTACCCCGGCAGGATCGCCGGGCCAGTTCTGGTGCGCCGGCGAGGGCGGCGAGACCGGCAGAAGTGCCGACGGCAACTGGCCGGTCTGCGCCCCGAAGGCCCACCTCACCCACCAACTCGTCTTCCCCGACTGCTGGGACGGCAAGAACCTCGACAGTCCCGACCACAAGTCGCACGTGGCGTTCACCTACGACGGCAAGTGCAGCGGCGCCTACCCCGTCGCCATTCCCAACCTCTCCTTCGTCACCAGCTACCCGACCAGCGGCAGCACCCAGGGCTTCCGGCTGGCGTCGGGCATGCCATCGTCCATCCACGGTGACTTCTTCAACGCCTGGGACAACGCCGCTCTCGGACATCGCGTGAAGGACTGCATCACCCAGAAGGCCAAGTGCAACTCCGCGGGCACGTTCTGACCCTGTCGTCTGCATGCGCCGTGACCATGGCGCTGTTGGCTGTCGGCCGCACCGCGCGGCCGACAGCCAGCACGTCGCCGAGATCAGCCTTCAACGCGCGACGCAACTTGGATCCTCTTGATGATCCCCATGGCCGAGCGTGCGCGGCTCCCGACCGATCTGGCACCCTCCCGCACGGCGTACCCGGCCCTGGCCACGCCGGCGGCGGAGACCGGATCGACACCGCGCGCGGACCTGCGCCGCCTGCGCGCCATGCCGTGCTGAAGGTCTCAGACGTCCCCGACACCCACCCCCACGCGGGGCACAGTTGGCCGGCCTCGGCACCCTGGCCCTGACGAACGGAGGGACGTTACGACCGGATTCTCACCGACGCGCTGCGCGCGCACTCCACGCAGTCCCGGATGCCTTTGCGCCGGCGCGCGGACCCAAGGCCGCGCCGACAAGGCGAAGGAACTGGCCGCGGCTGTCGCGAAGCGCACAGCCGAACGGTCGTCGAGCTGGCGGGTCGCGGTATCACCGCGACCGCGGCCGCGACCCGTTGGGTGCTTGAGGTCGGGAAGTCCTCCTTGGACGGCTTCACACTCGCCGACAAGCTGATCGACTCCGGCGAGAAGGAGGATCAGCTCGTCCAACTGTGGGAGGAACATGGAGCCGACGGGGTCGACGTGGCGGCCTTGGAGTCCCGACTGGCGGAGATTGGGGCCGCAGGTTCAGTGGCCCGAACTCGTCCACGTACACACCACCCGGTCATCGGACCGGCGGGGTGTCTGCCAGGAGACCTTGCCCTCGCGCAGTATCCGGCGCCGTCACCGTGCCCGGGCCGCCGTTTCCACACCCCGTAGGACGCGAACCCGACCGTGGGGCCATCCCCGCACGCGCGGGAAGCGCCAGTTCCATCTCCCGCTCTGTGGCGGGGCGATGGACCATCCCCGCGCGGGCGTCCTGCCGCAGTGAGAGTTGAGCGGTCTCACCGGGGTTCGATTGGTGAGGGTCTCATTCCGGGGTGGGTTCCTCGGCGATGATGTGGGTCAGCAGCGTGCGGGCCTCCTTGATGCGGGGGTGGGCCGGATGCAGAAACTGCTCGCAGGCGGCCAGTGCCTGACGGGCGGTGGCCTCCGCCTCGTCGCGACGACCCAGGCCGTGCAGGGCCCCGGCTGTCACGATCTCCAGAGTCCCGCTCGCCGTGCGACCCCCGGCCGGTGTGTACCGGCGGACCTCGGCCAACGCCTCCTCATACCGGCTCTGCCCGTTCAGGCTGCTAACCAGCGCACGATGCAGGAAGGCGGCGGTTCGCCCGTCCGCCCGCGGCAGGTTCCCGCGGGCGATGGCCTCCGCTTCTTCGTAGCGGCCTTGTCCGTTCAGTGCGGCAGCCAGGTTGGTCAACGCGTTCAGCTCGATCCTCCACATCTTGGCGAGATGTGCGATTCGAGTTGTGCCGCGCAGGATGTCCTGCGCCTCGACCTCGGCCTCGGCGTGCCGGTCCTGTTGCACGAGGACCGCCGCACGATTCGACCGGACCGCAAGAAGCAGTTGCCGGTCGGCGCCGACTGTCTGCTCCAAATCCGTGATCAGGGTCTCGAGCTCGGGCAGCAGTTCCGCCCCCCGGCCGTGGGCGATCGCCGCCCCAGTGGCAAGGGATCGGGCCAGCCACGAGACCAGTTCGGGGTCGCCGTCCCGGGCGCGCGGCGAAGCGGCGAGAGCCCGCGCCTCTGCCTCGGCTTGCTCGAAGCTGCCCGCCTCAAGGAGTTCTCGGATACGGTCCAGGACAACCCGTTGCGAAGAGGCCGCCCTCCCTCTGGCCCGCCCGTGCCGCGCCCGTTCCCACCCCGTACGTATGGATCTCACAAGCCGCAAGGCTATGGGCCCGAGGAAGCCTGGATCCTCGTGGGTGCCAAGTGGGCACAAGCCGCCCCACCGCCAACCTCTGTTTTCCTCGCAAGCACCCGGCACTCAAAGTTCGGTGAGACAACTCAACTTCCGATGGGACGGGACACCGTACGTCGCCGAGACCATCCCCGCGCGTACGGGAACAGACTCTGCGGCACCGTTGCGGAACAGAAGGAGGTATACGTCGCGGTCGGTCCCGCGCAGCCTCACATCCGGGATCTCAGCACGTCGACCTCGCAGCCCGGGGCGGACGGGTCGAAGCCGTGCTCGACCAGCCAGCGAACCCCCAGCAGGCTTCGCAACGACCACCACGCGCGGATCACTTCGAGGTCGACGTCGGTGCCGTAACCGGCGATGACGTCGTCGAGGTGCTCCTCGTGTCCGAGCGTCAAGGTGGCGAGGTCGAACAGGGCATCACCCCGGCCCGCCTCGGACCAGTCGATGATGCCGGTGACCTCGTCACCGTCGACGAAGACGTGCTCGATCTGCAGGTCGCCGTGCGTGAACACCGGAGTCCACGGCCGGATCGCGGCCTCGGCGACCTGGCGGTTGCGGGTGACCAGATCGGCGGGCAGGACGCCGTTCGTCACGAGCAACTCGCACTCCCTGTCGAGTTCCGCCACCAACTCGTCGGGACCCCGGCGGCGCCGGCCGGCCCAGGGCGGCAACGGCGCCTCGTGCAACTGCCGGATGGCGGCACCCGCCGCGGCCCACGCCGCCGCTGACGCGGTCGACGGCTCACCGAGACGGCCGAGCACCGTCCCCGGGACGGCGGCGATCGCGAGCACGGGCGGCTTGCGCCACAGGACCTCCGGTGTCGGGACCGGTACCAACGCCATCGCATCGACCTCGACGTCGATGCGCGCCTGATCGGCGTCCACCTTCAAGAACACGTCGCCGACGCGCAGGGTCGCGCGCTCGGAATGCGCGACGACGACTTTGACCTCATCCATGGGCGCTCAGTATCCCGGAGATGATCGCCGCCGTCCCCGGGATTGTCGCGTGCGATTGCGCGGCTGACCGCGTCCCGCTACCCGGCGGCCTCGTGCACCACACCAACCTCTGACCAGGTCAAGGCGTCGTGGGGGAGCAGACCGGGGGTGATATCGGCCTGGCGTGTGGGAGGTGGTCAGTAACCTCAAGGGCCATGGGAATTCAAATCGATGTAGTGGCGGGTTACCCGATCGACGATGAGATGGAGAGGGTGCTCGGGCTGGCCGAGGCGGTCGGCGAACCCGTCACTGTCACGTTCATCTGGGAGGGGCGTGAAGAGGCGGAGCGCGCCGTTCTGGTGCCTGCGGCCACGCTGGCGCTCTGGGAGCATTGGGCCCCCACCGCCTACTCGACGGGTGACGCTGGGAACGAGAACCGGGATGAAACGGCGAAGCCGGAACTGGCCTACCCGGCGGAATTCGGCACGTTCACGCTCTTTCGTCGTCGCGTAGGAGGGCGCACCGCGGTCGCTCGCGGAGGCGCGGTCGTCGCCGAGCTCCTGGGCCCCGAGGAGGCGCACTGGCTCCAAGAGCAGGCCCGCAACGTCCGTCAGGGCTTTATGGATCCGAAGCAGAAGGCGGCGTTCGAGGAGTTCCTCGCCCGACAGCCACCCCTCGATGACCGGTGACGCGACAACTCGCGTGGGGAGTAACCCAGAATGGATAGAACCGGACGCGCCGGACTGGGACCACCCCCGCGGGTGCGGGGAACGCCCCGACGACCTGTCCGAATGAGCTTCGGCTGACCCTCACCGGTCACCGGGCCCGCAGTAGTCAGGCCACCGATCGCAGTTGGTCCAGTTCGCTGCTGATCGCTTCCCGCAGCACGTCATGCTGCGGACCGATCCTGAACCGCTCGTCGCTCCATCGTTCACGCGGATGGAGCCACACCGGAGCACGCACCACGTCGGCCGGCTCCCATTCGAACCGCGGCCAGACATGTGCGTGCAAGAACGGGTCGGTGTTCCCCAGGATCTCCAGGTTGACCCGGCGGAAAGCCGGGTCAAGCCGCCGACAGGCACGCTCGACCGCTTCGCCGAGCTGGTCCATGTCGGACAGGAAGGACAGCCGCTTCGCCCTCGGCAGGTCCGACAGCCGCTGCACATCCGGCTCGTCCACCAGCAGAACCGAGTAGCCCGGCAGGAACTGAACGTCCCCGATTACCGCGAACCCCGCCGTCAGCCGTCGCAGCACGGTCGGGTTCTCGCCCCTCAGCGCAGTCCCGATTCGGTCCATCCGCCAGTTGCCAGTCATGGCCAGAACCTACATTCCGCTGATCAAGGCCGCTCTTCGATCCCCACCCTCCTCACGCAGTTCAAAGACCGAGCAAGTGGGGGTGAGGAGCGGCCCCGGCCGGTTTTCAGGGATCCCCGCCAACTAGGACTACGCGACGGCTGATCCCCGTACTGGCATCACGCCGTCCCACGTGCGATACCGGCGTGGCAGCATGCGGCAATGGTCTTTCGACACCCCGACGGCGACTACGCGATCACCACGATGTACTCCGTGCCCGATGACGCCTGGTATCTGGAACTGGATCGAGTGGCCGAGCAACGGACTCTCGTGACCGCAATCGTCCCCGACGAGGATCCGGCACGGGAGCCGACGGTGTGCTTCAACCCGCACGCAGGGCACGCTGACGTTCCGTACGAGGTCATGCGCTGGTTCATGCACCAGGTCGATGAAGAGATCCGTACCTCCCGTGCCTGGATGCGGCTGGGACCGGACCTCGTCGAGATCATCCACCAACTCCGTCAGGAGCATATGGGCGTCATCGACGATGACGACTTTCCCCAGGTTCTGGCGGACGTGCGCACCACGGTCCCCGAGGAAGACCTCCCCGCCGTTCTGGAGGCCGCCTTCGGGCGGAATCCTGACGGCACCACCATGGACCACCCGCAAACGCCCCAGCCTGTGGACGGTCAAGGAGACAGGACCTAGTACCCCAGCAGTGTTGTCCGTTCAACGATGTTGTTCAACAGCCCATTGCCGTAACTCGGCAGAGAAGCCCGCTCCCCGATGCCGGGTTCGCTTCGGGCCAGGCGTACGGGAGGATGGCCGCGTTGCCGGCCGGCGGCCATTGACGGCTGTACCGCGCACGCCTACGTTGCCCTCACCCGTACGCCGGACATGTGCCGGTCTTGACGGATCCCGAGGACATGGGGGCAGGGCGATGAAGGCAGTGCTCCAGGAGCGGTTCGGGCCGCCGGGCATCCTGCGGCTGACGGAAGTCGACCGGCCACAGGCCGGGGCCGGCCAGGTGCTGGTACGTGTGCACGCCGCCGCGCTCAATCCCTACGACTGGCACATGATGCGCGGCGACCCCTACGCGGCGCGACTGATGGGCGGCATGGGGCTGACCCGTCCGAAGTACCGCGTGGCCGGCATCGACGCGGCCGGAGTGGTGGAGGCTGTCGGTGCCGGCGTGGGAGGGCTCCGGCCCGGCACCCCGGTACTGGGCTTCTGCGCGGGGGCGTTCGCCGAATACGCGTGCGCTGCACCGGAGTTGCTGGTACCCAAGCCCGAGCGTCTCTCCTTCGAGCAGGCAGCGGCCACGCCGATGGGAGCGGTGACCGCCCTGCGCGGCATCCGGACGGTGAGCCGGGTCCGGGCCGGGCAGCGGGTGCTGGTCAACGGGGCGGGGGGCGGCGTGGGCACCTTCGCCGTACAGATCGCGGCCGGGCTGGACGCAGAGGTCACCGGGGTGTGCAGCGCCGGCAGCACCGAGATGGTGCGCTCGCTGGGCGCCGCGCACGTCATCGACTACGCCCGCGCGGACTTCACCGAAAGACACGTTCGCTACGACGTGATCCTGGACAACGTGGGCAATCTGCCGCTCAGTCGGCTGCGTCGGGCGCTCACCCCGACCGGAGTCCTGGTGGCCAACGGCGGCGGCTCACCCGGCCGGGTGTTCGGGGCGATCGGCTCCATGCTGAGACTGGCCCTGGTCAACACAGTCACCCGGCAGAGCCTGCGCCCGATCATCCCGGCAACCCCGAGCGGTCCGGCCCAAGAAGATCTACTCGCCGTGACCACGCTCATCAACGCCGGTCGGGTCACCCCCGTAGTCGGCCGGACCTACCCCCTGACCGACACGGCCGAGGCCATGCGGCATATGGAGGAAGGCCACTCCCGCGGCAAGACTGTGATCACTGTGCACTGACGCGCGGCCTGCGGGCCCGGCTCGCCCGCCGGGGGGCAGCTGATCCGACCGGTCTGTCGACGGCATCCGTCCGACTGCCCGTCCGCCTGCCCGGCATCAATCCCGGTCACTCAACTGCCCCACTACTCAGTCGGGTTGGGTGGGGATACTCATGTCTCGTGCCTCCACGCGGGATGAGGATGGGTGCACCGGCGGCGCAGTGGGCGCCGATCGGGATCTCGCTGAGACGATGGTGGAGTGCCTTTATGTCCCGACGTACGGTTGTTCTGTCCGTGGCTGCCGCAGTCGCCGTTGTAGGGGGAGCGGGTGCGTTCGCTCTCGTGCACGCGGGAGAGCGGCAGTCTCTGTCGCAGGCGCACGGCACGGCTCGTTACACCGCACCTGACGGTGACCGTGACGGCTCACTGGTCTTCACCACCGATGTGACGGCGCCATCCGGCGTGACGGGTGTCAGGGTTCTCGCTTGGCCCGCGGATTCGTCCTTCGCGGGCCAGGAGCCGACCGCCGAGGACTTGGCCGCCGCGGAACCGGCCAAGTGCCTGCCATCCGGTGAGGAGACGGTGCGCTGCGTTTACACCGTCCCCGTCACGCGTACCGATGCCGAGGGTTCCCCGCGCGGCGTCTGGCACGTCGCGGTGCTGGCAAGCGCCGCGGACGGCTCGACACAAGTGGACGCGAAGGCGGCGGACTTCACCGTCGGGTGAGTGGTTGAACGATGCAGGGGCGATACAGGGGCCACGTGTGAGCGATCGAGCAGGCTACCGTCCTGCCGTCCTGCCGCACGTCCGCCCTACCGTACGCCCGCCCCAACGCCCGCGCGCCCGGTGTGTGGTGGGGGTCGAGCGTGAGGCTGCCGCCGTCGTACTCGACGATCTTCATGCGCAGGCCAGGCCGATGCCGGGGGAACTGCTCGCTGGTGAGCAGGCGTTGGAAGACGACGAAGGCGCTGGCGGTCAACTCGGGCGCGATGCCGATGCCGTTGTTCCCGACGCCGACCGCCGAGGGCGACCGCACCCAACTCGGCATGCCGCTCCAGAACCTGCTCACCAATGCGGTCTAGTTCCGCGCCCTCGACCACACCCACACATCGTGTTCTGCCTCCAGGCGTCCGCGACTTCACGCACCGTCAGGGCGCGTTCATGCCCCTGTGCCCCTGTGCCCTTGTGTCGTCTCGGCGGCGGTCGGCGAGGACTGTCGGCAGATCCTCGATCGAGGCGATCCGGGCCCGCAACGCCCCGATGTCACCGCGGGTGGCACCCCGCTGGGCGGTCGATCGGAATCCGGACGGTGAGCGTGCTGCGCTGACCTGGCCTGAACAATCCCCCCACGGCTCGTCGCTGTGCGGTCGGGGCGGCCTGAACTCCCTTGCTTTGGAGATGGCGAGGCTGGAAGATCATTCAATATCCTGCACATTTCTTCCCAGGGGGGATCATGCACGTGAGATACCGCGCCATGTCCGTCGTGTTGAGCGCCGCCGCGCTCTCGCTTACGCTCGGCATGCTCCCCAGCGCCGCCGCCGACGCCGACAGGAAGCACGGCACCCGGGCCGAACAGACGTCGCTGAGCCGAGAGGGTTATTGGCCCCTCGATGCGGCACCCGGCGGAATTGCTCCCAATGTGGAGCCCCAGGGCCTGCCCCTCACTCTGAACGGTGATTCCTGGATCTACCAGAATGACGACATCTTCGGAGACGCCGCATTGGTCGGTCGGGGCGAACTCAGGCTCGACGGCGACGGCGACTGGGCGGCGACGTCCGCGGCACCGGTCAGTGGGGACGGAAGCTTCACTCTCGCCGTTCGCGCCCGATTGGCCGCGGCGGACGACAGGACCCAGACCGTCCTGTCACTTCCGGGCTCCGAGGCCGACCGCCTCGCGATCCGCTACCAGGCGGCGAGCGGGAAGTGGGAAGTCGTGGTGACCACCAAGGACGAGGCGACTGCCCCGCAAGTGGTCATCGCTGAGGAGCAAGCTCTCCCCAACGACACACCCTTCAGCCTGGGCGACCACTTGGCCGTTGTTTTCAACGCCTCTGCCCAAGAGCTGCGCTTCTACGTGAACGGCCAGCTGTCCGATACGTCCACCGCGGTGGACAGCACGTCCTGGACAGCCTCGGCCGGTCTGCAGGTGGGCCGGTCGGCGATCAACGGTGAGTACTTCTCAGGCTCCGTGGACGAGGTACGCGCCTACTCCGACGCGGCAGACCGTACATCGGTCATACAGATGGCCAACCCGATGTCGCTTCCCGACCTGTAGCCACCAAGCGGGCCAGACCCAGCGCCGGAGCGCTACGGCAATTTCGTGGCCCCGCGTCGCCGGCCGTCCGGCGTGTGCCGCGCTGCCGGTGTGTCACTGACGGACGCCGGTTCGAGCGGCCTGTTCGACGCGTTCGATCAGGCGG
>NZ_JARJHW010000059.1:0-38566 GCF_040560175.1 Streptomyces panacea | reverse complement strand
CTCGCCCCCGTCGGCGATCAGGTCAGCTGCCGCCGCACCAGTTCGTGCAGCCTGCCGCCGGTGTCCGCCAACAGCGCTGCCGGCGGCCCCTGTTCGACGATCCGTCCCGCGTCCATGACCAGCACGCGGTCCGCGTCGAGGACCGTCGACAGCCGGTGGGCGATCACCAGGCGGCCCGCGTTCAGCCTGCGGGTGCTCTCGATCACGATCCGCTGGGTCTCGTTGTCCAGCGCACTGGTGGCCTCGTCCAGGAAGAGCAGACGCGGGCGCCGGACCAGCGCCTGGGCGATCATCAGGCGCTGACGCTGGCCGCCGGAGATGGCGCCGCCTCCGGCGATCATGGTGTGCAGACCCATCGGCATGCGCTTGATGTCCGCCGCCAGCCCCGCCATCTCGACGGCCTCCCACACCTCCTCCTGCGAGAACGTCTCGGCGCCGCAGACGCAGTCCCAGATGGAGCCCGTGAGCGGCTGCGCGTTCTGCAGGACGACACCGCACTGGCGCCGTACGGCCGCCCGGTCGAGAGCGGTCAGGTCCTGGCCGTCGTACAGCACGCTGCCCGTGACCGGCCGGTCGAAGCCGATCAGCAGCCGCAGCAGCGTCGACTTGCCGCAGCCGCTGGGGCCGACGACCGCCACGAACTCGCCGGGCTCCATCCGCAGCGACACGTCGTCGAGCACCAGCGGGCCGTCGTCGGTGTAGCGGAAGGAGAGTTTCCGGGCTTCGATCGCGCCGGTCAGCACCCCGGGCTGGACGCCGGTGTCGCCGACCTCGGGCGCCTCGTCCAGGACCGGCTTGATCTGCTCGAACATGGGCAGCACGGCGGCCACCGACACCAGCGCGCCGGTCAGTTGGGTGACGGAGGTCAGCAGCATGGTCACGGCGGTGTTGAAGGTCAGGAACTCGGCGGCCGACATGGTGCCGCGCGCCGGACCGGCCAGCAGCATGAACATCACGAGCGAGCAGAACGGCAGATAGACCGCGTCCAGCACCGTCGTCAGATTCTTGATCCGGCCCGCCCGCTGCTGGAGTTCGCGCGAGCGCGCGAAGCCGCCCGCCCACGCCGCGTACGCGAAGCCCTCGGCCGCGGCGACCCGCAGTTTCGGCAGCCCCCGCAGGGTCTGGAACGCCTGGTTGTTGAGCTTGTTGCCGAGTTCGACCAGCTGCCGCTGCCAGCGCAGTTGCCACAGCCCCATGCCGAGGAACACGGCGCCGATGACGACCAGCATGCCCATCGCCGCCAGGGCGAGCGGGACACTGTGGACCAGCAGCAGTACGAGGCTCATCGCGCCCACCGCCGCCGATTGCACGATCACCGGCCCGAGGCCCGACAGCACCCGGCGGATCGCGCTGACGCCCATCGCCGCGCTGGCGAGTTCACCGGTGGAACGCTCGGCGAAGAACTTCGTCGGCAGCCTCAACAGCCGGTCCCAGACGGCCGGTTGGAGCGTGCTCTCGATACGGCCCTCCATCCGCAGGATGGTGAGGCTCTGCGTCAGCATGAAGGAGGCCGAGACGATGCCGGTGATCATGACGGCGAGCGAGACCTGCGTGATCAGGTCGGTCCGCGCACTCGGCACGTACTCGCCCAGCACCCGCCCCGTCGCGATCGGCACCAGCGCGCCGAGGCCCACCGTGACGAGGGTGGTCAGCGCCAGAGTGCGCAGATCCACACCGTTGCCGCGCAGGCCGAAGCGGAGCAACCGCCAAGGTGTCATGGGGACTTCGGGCAGCGGGCGGTAGAACATCACGGCGCGCGGCTCGAAATCGTCGGCGTTGTGCGCGCCGACACGAAGCCGCGCCCCGGTGGCCGGATTGACCGCCTCGTAACGGCCGCGCCGCCGGAGCAGCGCCACCGGGGCACCGGACTTGGCCCGATGGCCCACGAGCGGTCCGGAGTCGGTCCGCCACCAGGGGCCCTCGAGCCGGACGGCGCGGGTACGGATCCGGGAGGCGACCGCGATGCGTTCGACCGGGCCGACGCGGTCGTCGAGCGGGGTGCCCGCGCCGTGGGAGTGGTCGCAGAGGGTGATGCCGGAAGCCGCCGCGACCCGCCGGCAGACCGCGAACGTCGCGTCGCGGGCGGCGTCCCCGCCCGTTCCGCCGTCGCCGCCCGCCGCGCCCTCGTCGCCGGCCCCGCCGCCGGGGCGGCCGATCGACGCCACCAGCGCCTCGTCCGCCCGCGCCCGTACCGCCTCACCGGCCTTGATCCCGGCGGCCGTTCGGTCCTCGTGCGCGCGCTCCTGCCGTTCGATCCAGTGGTCGACGGCCGACAGCAGCCGGTGCTGCTGGTTGATCATCCGCTGCCACATCGCGCCGTCGACCAGCAGATCACCCGCCGCGTCCGCGCTGTACGAGGCGCCGTACCGCACGCTGCCGGGGGAGACCGGCATCCACAGCACGTCGTCGTCGGACACGGCGCCGTCGGTCGACGGGCGGGTGTCGAGCGGCGTCTGGAAGAGCGCGCCGAGGCCGCGCGCGGCGCCGAGGGCGAAGGCGTGCTCCAAGGCGGTCGGCACGGGGGCCGCGTACGGGTCGGTGTACGAGTCGACGTACGGGTCGTCGGTGTACGAATCGGCGTACGGATCCACGTAAGCGGCCGGCGGCGGCGCGTACAGCTCCCGCAGCGCGATCCGCCGCAGCGCGCAGTCCTGCGACGGCCTGCTCAGCAACGTGTGCCGGGGGCCGTCGACCGGCCCGAGGAGCAGCGTCCCCGCTTCGAGACGGCCGAGGAAATGCCACTGCCCCCGCTCCGCCGCGTCGACGGCGAACAGGTCGAGCGCGCCCCCGACGACGAGCCACAGCACATGCGGGCCCTCCAGCGGCACATTGCGCAGTCCGGCGCAGTCGACCGGTGTGCCGAGCGCGCCGAGGGCGTGGATGACCGGGTCGATCCCGGTCGCGCCCGGCCCCGCTCCCGCCGTCGCGTCGGCCCCGGCTCCCGCCGCCGTGGAGGCCACGTCAGTACTCCTTCACCAGGTGTGCGTACGGCCCCCCGGCGGCCACCAGGTCCTCGTGCCTGCCGCGCTCCACGACCGCGCCGTGGTCGAGCACCACGATCTCGTCGCTGTCGCGCACCGTGCTCAGCCGGTGCGCGATCACCACGCACGCGCAGCCGCGCCGCCGCAGGTTGTCGATGATCACGCGCTCCGTCTCGGCGTCCAGCGCGCTCGTCACCTCGTCGAGTACCAGGATGCTCGGCCGCCTGACCAGCGCGCGGGCGATCTCCAGCCGCTGGCGCTGACCGCCGGAGAAGTTACGGCCGTCCTGCTCGACCCGGCTGTGGATGCCCTCGGGGCGCCGCGCGATCACGTCGTCGTACAGCGCGGCGTCCTTGAGGGCGGTGACGACGGCGTCGTCCGGTATCGACGGGTCCCACAGGGCAACGTTGTCCCGGACGGTGCCCTCGAAGAGGAAGACGTCCTGGTCGACGAAGGACACCGACGCGGCGAGCGCGCTGCGGGAGATGTCCTCCAGACGCTGCCCGTCGATGCGGATCGTGCCCTCCCACGGACTGTAGAGACCCGAAATGAGCCTGGATACCGTGGACTTGCCGCTCCCGGAACCGCCGACCAGCGCGACCTGCTGCCCCGGCCCCACCGTCAGGGAGAAGCCGTCGAGCAGCGGCGCGTCCAGCGGGCTGTAGCCGAACACGACGCTCTCCAGCTCCACATGGCCCGTCAGCCGGCGCGTACTGGCGTCCGGCCGCTGCCGCGAGTAGAGCGGGTCGACGGGGAAGCTCTCGACATCCTTCAGCCGGGCCACATCGGCGGCGAAGTCCTGGATCCGGCCCGCCACCCCGTTCAGCCGGGTGATCGGCGCGGTGAACCGCACCACCAGTGCCTGGAACGCGACGAGCAGACCGATCGAGATGGCCCCCTCCACCGCCCGCAGCCCCCCGATCCACAAGATCAGCGCGCTGTTGAGCGTGGCGAGCGTGGGAGCGACCACGGCCAGCGCCGCGCTGGGCACACCGAGCTTCTGCTGCTCCTCCAGCGTCGTGGCGTGCTGCCCCGCCCACCGCCGGAAGTACCCGTTCTCGCCGCCGGTCGCCTTCATCGTCTCGATGAGCTGAAGGCCGGTGTAGGAGGTGTTGGTGAGCCGCGCGCTGTCCGCCCGCAGCTTGCGCGTACCGGTGGAGCGCAGCTGGATCACGATGCGCATCGCGACCACGTTGAGCAGCGCCATCAGCACGCCGACGACGGTCAGTTGGGGGTCGTAGGACCACAGCAGGGCCGCGTACAGGATCACCACGACCCCGTCCACACCCGCCGCCGCCAGGTCCCGCGCCAGTGTCTCGGCCACCGCGTCGTTGGACTGGAGCCGCTGGACGAGATCGGCCGGGCTGCGCTGCGCGAAGAACGTGACCGGCAGCCGCAGCAGATGCCGCAGGAACCGGGCGCCGCTCAGCGTGGAGGAGATGACGCGCCCGCGCAGCAGGTTCGCCTGTTGGAGCCCGGTCAGTACGGCGGTGAGCACCACCATCGTCGCCATGGACGCGAACAGCGTTCCCAGGAGCGACGTCTGACCGCCTATCAGGAACATGTCGATGTACGTACGGCTCAGCGCGGGCACCGCCGCGCCCACCGCCACCAGCAGCAGGCTGGCGAGCAGCGCGGCCAGCAGGGTGCCGGCCGTCCCGCGCAGGCGCGCGGGCATGGCGCTCATGATTCCGGGTTTACGGCCGCCCCGGCGGAAGGCGGCGGTGGGCTCGAAGACGAGGACCACGCCCGTGAAGCTGGTGTCGAAGTCCTCCGTCGAGACGAAACGGCGGCCCTTGTCGGGGTCGTTGATGTGCACGCCCCGGCCGCCGGGCCTGCGGCCCATGCCGTCGTACACCACGTAGTGGTTGAACTCCCAGAACAGGATCGCGGGTGCCCGGACCCCGGCGAGGGCTTCCGCCTCCATCTGCATGCCCTTGGCCTGGAGGCCGTAACCGCGCGCCGCCTTCAGGACGTTGGAGGCGCGCGAGCCGTCGCGCGACACCCCGCACGCGATGCGCAGCTCCTCCAGCGGGACATGGCGGCCGTAGTGCGCCAGCACCATGGCGAGGGAGGCCGCGCCGCACTCCAGGGCCTCCATCTGCAGGACGGTGGGGGTGCGGACGGCCTTGGGCCCGGGGGTTCCGGTGGCCGTCCGGGCGCGCTTGGCGGCACGGCGCCGTCCGGGTGGCTGCTGCTGGTGCTTGCGCTGCTGGTGTTTCCGCGGGGCCGGGGGGAGCTGATGCCGCTGGGGGCTCACGGGAGCAGCCAATCGATCGGGTGCTGTTCGGCCAGCCGGATGGAGCCGGTGGCCAGGGTCATGGACTCGACGGCGTACGGCGGCCCGTCCGGCGACGACCAGGCGTAACCGGACTTGGTGGCTGACGACACGTCAAGTCGCACCAGTACGGCGACGGGTGGGCCCTCGCGGGAGAACTGCTCGCCCAACTGCGTGCTGCCGAGGAACCCCGTGATGCGCCTGCTGGTCTCGGCGACCCGGCCGACGGCCTCGACCCGGCCGCGCAGTACGCCGTAGCGCTGCTTCGGCACCGACTGGACGGTGACGTCGACGGAGGCGCCGACGGGGACGGCTCCTCCGCTCTCGGCGGGCGCGTACAGCATCACGCTCAGCGGGTCGTCGGCCTTCCCGACCCGTTCGACCGCCGCGACATCGGCGCCCGTGGTGATCACGGAGCCGACGGCGGCCACCAGGGTCGTCAGCCGTCCGGCGGCGATGGCGCGGACGACGGTGCTGCCCTCGGTGGTACGGACCTTGACGAGGGGGGAGTTGGCGGACACCCGCTCGCCCTCCTCGGCCAGTACGTCCGTGATCTGGCCGGCGACGGGGCTCTGGAGGACGTAGCTGCCCTGCGCGTGGGTGAGGACACCGGGGGCGTCGAGGGTGGACGAGACGCTGCCGGTCAACGCCCAGACGGCCGCGGCGATCATGACCACGACCGTGACGACCAGGACGAGACAGCCCTGGGGCCGGGCGAAGCGGACCGGCAGATCGATCTCCTCGGGCGACTGCAGTTTGGAAAGGGCCTGTTGGCGAAACTGCACGACGCTCTTCCCTCGTTGCTCGGTGCTTCCGACGCTCACGCTCGTCCGCTCTCGTGTACCACGACCACCGCCGCGTCGGCCGTGTGCCCGGGACCCGGGGCACACGGCCGACGCGGCGGAGCTGCGTTCGACTCAGAGGCCGGAGACCAGGCCCGTGGCGAGACCGGTCACACCCGACGTGCTGACGCCGGTGGCACCCTCGACGGTGCCGACGACGCCGCCCACCGTGCTGGAGACGGGGACGATGGAGTCAACAGTGCCCGTGACGGTGCCGACGAGGCCTCCGACGAGACCGCCCGACACGTTGTCGAGGTCGCTGTCGGAGATTTCCTGGGTCTCAACCTGGGGGGAGTGGTTCATGATGTGAGATTCCCTTCGCATGGCTAATTCACAATGGCCGCGACCGGCCTCGCCTGTACTGGCGAACCGGCCGCCGCAGCGGTCGTCGCGGCCCTTCCTTCGGATTTCCGGGTATCAGGATTCGGTAATCCGCCGAATGGTTCCGGGGTGACTTCCGCAGTGCGATGGATCAAAGCACGCGGGCATGCCGAGTAGCCAACTCGACGCCGAACGATCAGGCGGGACCGAGGTGTTGGAGTACCCCGAAGTGCCCGAGTGTCCATCGCTTCGTGGCAGCTTCTTCACGCGACCGACCTCCCCGAAGTGGACATTCCAGCACCAAGGCCGTACCTGTGGGCCGTCGTAGGTACGGACCTGGCGGCAGTCTGTGTCCGCCTGCGCATTCGGTGTGCAGATTCGTCGAAGGAGACAGCCGGGGAGACAGGCTTCGGAAGTCCGGTGTGGGCTGCACGGATTTCCTGGGTCACGGTATTTCCGGGGAAACGGCGCGCCTTCCAGGAGAAGGCAACATAAACGCATAACGGCGTTGCGCCGGACGCGGGGGAAATGGCCGCCTTCCGGCCGTTCGCCGACCAGTTCGCCGCCGTAGGCACCGTTTGTCGCCCAGTGCGCGGGATCGCCTGTTCTGTCGGTCTCCGGCGGCCGGACCGTGAGCCCCGTCGGAAGGGGCCCGCTCCTGGCCCCGCTCCTGACCCCACTGCCGTATCGCCTGCCGGATCGCCTGCCGCATCCGGGCCGCCGAGGGCCCCTCGGGCGTGGTGTCGGGCATCCGACGGCGGATCCGAGAAAAGCGGAGGTGATCATTCTCCTTGAGGTGCGCCGGTATCGCGGGTGTCCATTTGCCCCTGATCGCCTCCACGGGTGACCTGGACGGCACACCGGTGAGCCCGCGCTCCGGAATCGATCCTCCCGTCCCCCTCCGGCCCGACGACACAGATAATGCGCGCCAAAAAGTGGGTACTCGGAACCCGGAAAGATCTGTGTATTCTCGCTGCCGGAGGTGAGGACACATGATCCTCGAATACATTCGCTACCGAATTTCCGAGAACGAGGCGGCCGAATTCGAAGCGGCCTGCGCCCGCGCGGCCGGGCCCCTGGGCCGGTCACCCGTCTGCCACGACTTCGAGCTGTCCCGCTGTGTCGAGGAGCCCGGCCACTACATCCTGCGGATCCGCTGGGAGTCGCTCGACAAGCATCTGAACGACTTCAGATCCAGCGACGAATTCCGCGCCTTCTTCACCGAGATCCGGCCGTACATCGGCGCCGTCGAAGAGATGCGCCACTACACCCCGACCGAAGTCGTCGGAATCGGGGCCGCTACGCCACAGCCGCCGAGTCTTTACGACTGGGCCGGGGGCGGCGAGGCATTCGAGCGACTCTTCCACCGCTTCTACGAAATCGTCCGCGCCGACGAACTGCTCTCACCGATGTTCGCCGGCATGAAGGCGGAACATCCGCACCATGTCGCGCTCTGGGTCGGCGAGGTATTCGGCGGCCCCGCCGAATACACCGCACACCACGGCGGTTACGAGAACATGCTCGCCCATCACATCGGCAAGGCCATCACCCCACGGCAGCGCCGACGTTGGGTGGATCTCCTGGTCGACGCGGCGGACGACACCGGCCTCCCCGCCGACCCGGACTTCCGCGCGGCGTTCATGAGCTACATCGAGTGGGGCACCCGCGTCGCCATGGAGAACTCCCAGCCGAACGCCACCCCACCACCCCGCGCCCCGGTCCCCCGCTGGGGCTGGGGAGTGGCACCTCCCTACCAGCCCTAGGCCGTGCCTTCAAAGTCCCGCCGGGCCCGCGACGCCTGGCACGGCACCTCGCCGCGTTGTCGGAGTCGGCCAAGTACGCCCAGTACGCGACCGATCCACCGCCTTGCGATGCACCGCACCAGACGCCGCAGGCCCCGCCCGGGCGGGCGGACGGCGCTACTTTGAAGACACGACCTAGCGCGACCGCGAAGTCCCGCCGGGCCCCGGTCGCCTCCGCCGTCCACCCGACCGCCGCGCGGTAACCTGCGGCGATGACCGGACCCGGACCCGACCTCGTACTCGAAACCGTCACCGGCGCGCGCCAGACCCTCACCGTCGTCCTCCCGGTCCGGCTGCAGCGCACACCCGACGCCGGCTCCGGCTGGGCCGAAGGCCCGTACCCGTTCGAACTCGGCAGCCGCCGCACCGACACCGCCACCCGGTCCGGATACTTCGCCCCCGCCTCCGCCCGCGTCCTCTACGGGACCCCGGACCGCCCCCGTCGCTGGCACCGGCCCCACTCCGTCACCCACGGGGGCCTGCACCTCGTCGGCCTGGAGATCCTGCGCACCGCCACCGCCCGCAACACCCAACACGCGCTCGCCGTACTGCACTTCGCCCTCGACGGGCCGCTGCTCCCCGTCCTGCGAGCCATCGGCCACCGCCCCACCGCCGGACCCGACCCCCTCACCGGCCCCCTCGACCCCACGGCGCTTCTCGACGGGATCGCCGAACTACGCGATCGAACAGGCACCTTCGCCATCGCCCGCCCGTACACCGTCGCGTTCATGACCCCCGAGGCCCACCACACACCGGCGCTGCGACCCGACCCCGAAGCGCTGCTCGCGCCGACGGCCGACCGCTGGCTCTGGCAGCTGGCCTCCCGGTCGAACCCGGGCGACCTCCCGCTCGCCCCCGAGAGCGCCCCGCACCACGACGCCTCCACCGTGCGGATATCCGCCGACTGGAGCGCCCTCGTGCTACGGCACGGCGCCGCGTTCCTCGGTCACCGGGCCGACACGGGTGACGGTGACTTCTACGACTTCGGCGCCCTGCACGCCCGCACCGTCTATCTGGACGCCCTGCTGCTCGGGTCGCTCCAGCGCGACCACATCGACGAGCTGACCGAAGAACTCTCCGAGGTCTTCGACTCCGAACGCCTCACCCGCCGGGTGACCGCGCTGGAGAGGAACATCGCCCGCTTCCGCAGCACCTACTGGCGCCAGCACCTCACCGCCCACGGCCCCGCCAACGGCCTGCTGCTCGCCTTCCAGCACCAGCACCGCCTCCCCGACCGGTTCGCCGAGATCCTCGCGGAGGCCGCCGACCACAGCCGGCTGGTGCAGACCCTGGAGAGCCAGCAGATCAGCGGCGCCCTGGGAGTCCTCACCGTCCTCGGCCTGCCGCTCGGCACGGCGCTCGGTGTCCTCCAGGTCCTCGGCGACGAATCGGTCCCCCACCTCCTCGTCGCCCTCGCACTGTCGATCGCCGCGACGGGCGCGGCACTCACCACCCGCTACGGCCGCCTGGTCCTGTCCTCACTCCGGGGCGGCGGCGGGACCACGGGCCGAGACACCGGCCGAGACACCACCTAGGCGCTACGCGAACCGTCGCGCCAGCGCCCGGAACGACTCCTTCTGCTCCCAGCCGCCGTCGACCGCCTTCAGCAGGCCGAAGCTCCCCATGTCCAAGTCGTGCGCCGGATCCGGGGAGTACGGCTTCGACGCCGCCAACTCGTAGGCGTACGCGCCGTGGACGCCATGGGCCTCGTACAGGTCGAGCAGGTCCGTCAGATAGTCGGCCTGCTCCTGTTCCGACCGGACGTAGGGGCCGTTCAGGGCCGGGGGATCCGCCGACCAGTCGATGATGTCGAAGCCCGACGGGCCGGCCGCCGCCGCGCCCTCGAAGGTGCAGCAGCCGAACTCGGTGATCAGGAGCGGCTTTCCATGGTCCAGGTGGGCGCGCAGGCCGTCCGTGTAGTGCTCGGTGTTGTACGCCATCCGGTAGTAGTTCTGGCCCACGAAGTCGAAGCCCGACCAGTCCACCCTCTCCCACAGCGCGCCGCCGTACGTCAGCCGGCCGCCGAAGCGCGCGCGGGCCACCTCGACCGCGCGGGCCAGGGTCACGTTCAGTTTCTCGCTGAACTCCGCCATACGCGGCCACCACTGCGGGTCCGCGAGTTTGGCCGAGCGCTCGCCGAAGGTGTCGCCGGGGATGAGTCCCGAGCCGAAGATCGTCAGCTCGCAGCCGACGTTCAGGTCGACGGCCCCGTGGCGCTCCCGCAGCCCCTCCGCCGCCTCGGCCGTCGCCGCCAGATGTCTCAGCGTCGCCTCCTCGTCGCCCTCGATGAGCCGCGGCTGCAACCAGACATGCAGGCCCGCCTCGGCGGCGAATCCCGCGTACGCCGTCAGCCGGTCGATGTCCGTGCCGAGCAAGGTCACCGAGTTCGCGTGCAACTCGTCCCGGATGAGAGACATATGGCGCCGTACGGCGTCGTCGGGCCAGGGCGGCCGGGCCGAGCCTCGGCCCGAATAGTCCGTTCCCGTGTCGTAGTTGACGCCCTTCCAGACCAACGGCGCCGCGTGTGCGGTGAGTTCTTCTCGCATGGTGTGACCATAGAGACACCAGTCGCGTACACCTGATCGATCAGCACCGGCCGAAATCGTCCGGATCCGCGCCGATCCCTGCCCACACGCGGGGCCGGCGGGCTAGGGTCGTGACCTGACCTGCACACCCGTTCACCTAAGGAGGGTGATGGTGCCCCCGCCGGAGGACTCGGTCGGCCTCCCACTCCTCGAACGCGAGCCCGAGATCGCCGCGGCCGCGCACGCCGTGGAAGGGCTTTTCGGAGACACACCGTCCGGTGGACTGCTCGTCTACCGTGGCGCCGCCGGACTCGGCAAGACCGCTCTGCTCTCCGAGGTCCGTCGCATGGGGGCCGGCCGCTGCACGGTGTGGTCGGCGCGCGGCGGCGAGACCGTGACCTCCGTGCCGTTCCACGTCGTACGGCAACTGTTGCAGCCCGCCCTCACGGCGCGCGGATCCGGCGACGTACGGGACCTGCTCGGCGACGGGTACGACATCGTCGGCCCCGCCCTCGGAGTCGCGCCGCCCGGCGAGCGGCCCGCCGACCCGCAGGGTGTCAGGGACGGCCTGGAGACCCTGTTCCGCAGACTCGCCGAGGCACTGCCCCCGCTCATCGTGCTCGTCGACGACGCGCACTGGTCCGACCTGGAATCCCTCGCCTGGCTGGCGTCCTTCGCCCGGCGTACGGGCGGCCCGCCGATCCTCGTCGTCGTCGCGTACCGCAGCGAGGACGCGATCGGCGAATGCGCCCACCTCCTGCGGGCCCTCGGCGAGAGCGCCAGACTGGTCGTCACCCTGAAGGCGCTCACCTCCGAAGCCACCGCGAAGCTCGCCCGCGCGACCCTCGGTGAGCACGCGGACGACCCGTTCTGCCGCGAGGTGTGGGAAGTCACCGGCGGCAACGCCTACGAAACCGTCGAACTGCTCGCCAAGGCACAGGACGAAGCGCTGAACCCCGTCGGCGAATCCGCCGACGCCCTCAGCGCGCTCGGCGCCATGACCCGAGGCACCGGTCTCATCGCCAGGCTGGAGGAGCTGGGCACCACCACGACCCGCTTCGCCCGGGCCGCCGCGATACTCGGCACCGACATCTCCCTCGAACTCGTCGTGTCCCTCGCCGGAATGGGGCCCGCGGAGGCCGCCGACTGCGCCGAACGGCTCCGGATGGCCCGCATCCTCGTCGGCACCGACCCGCTGGAATTCGTCCACCCGCTCATCGCCACCGCCGTCTACCGTGCCATCCCTCCGGCCACCCGCACCGCCTTCCACGGCCGGGCCGCCTGGCTCGTCACCCGCAGCGGCCGGGGCGCCGCCCTCGCCGCCCGTCACCTTCTCGAAGTCCACCCCGACAACGACGCCGAACTGGTCCTGCAATTACGCGAGGCCGCCTCCGAACATCTCGCGGTCGGCGCCCCCGACGCCGCCCGCCGCTGCCTCGAACGCGCCCTGACCGAACCGCCGTTGCCCCGGATACGGGCCGAGGTCCTGTACGAACTGGGCTGCGCCACTCTTCTCTCGTCACCGGCCACCACCGTCGGCCATCTGCGCGACGCGATCGACACCCAACTCCTCGACGAGCGCCTGCGCGTCGACGCCGTCTTCCGGCTCTCCCAGGCACTGACACACAACGACCAGACACGGGAAGCCGCCCGGGTCGTCGCCGCCGAAGCGGCCCTCGTTCCCTCCGGACCCGCCCAAATGCGCCTCAAGGCCGCGCACTTCCTGTGGGAAGGCGTCCAGGACACCGAGGACGACGGCAGGGAGCGCGCCCGCCGCCTCGCCGAGACCGCCGCCGGACTCACCGGACGCGACAACACCGAACGCGTCCTGCTCATGCTCCGCGCCTTCGACGCCACGGCACGTGGTGAGAACGCCGACGAGATCGTCCAGATCGCCGAACGCGCCCTGGTCGACGGCGCGCTCGCCCCCGGCACCGGCTGGACCGGCACGTCCTGGGGCTTCGAACCACCCGCCCTGCTCGCGCTCTCCTTCGCCTTCGCCGACCAACTCGACCGCGCCGAGAACCTGTTCGACGAGGGCATGCGGGCCTTCGAGATCTCCGGCTGGAGCGGCGGCCATCTCGCCTTCGCCCATACGCTCGTCGGCTACGCCCACCGCAGACGTGGCCGTCTCGCTGACGCGGAGACGTATCTGCGCGAGAGCCTGCGCCTCGCCGACCGGGTCGGCGACCGGCTGCCGATGCACTGGAACGGCATCTGCATGCTCGTCGACACGCTGCTCGCCCGCGGCCACGTCGAAGAGGCGCGCGAAGCCGCCGAGCGCTACTCCTTCGGGCCGCCGTACGCCTCGTCCCTCGCCATCCCCGACGCACGATCCGTCCGGGGGCGGCTGCTCCTCGCCCTCGGCCGTACGGAGGAGGCGATCACCGAACTCGAACGCACGGGGCGGGCGTTGACGGCCCGAGGCCGGCACAACGGGGTGATGGCCACCTGGGCGATCGATCTCGCGCGGGCACTCGCCGACGTGAACCCCGAGCGCGCGGCCGAACTCGCCGCGTACGCCCGGGACCGTGCCGAACGCTTCGGCACGCACACCGCGATCGGTGTCGCGCTGTGCTGCTCCGCTTCCCTGACCGAAGGACCGGCCGCGGTCGAACTGCTCGCCGAGGCCGTCACCCACCTCGAAGCGTCCCCCTGCAGGTACGAGCTGGCGGTCGCGCGCGTCGAGTACGGCATTGCCGCGCGGTCGGCGCCGGACCTCGGCCGAGGCCGTGTGCTGGCCGAGACGTGCGGCGCGGACGGACTGGCGGGACGGGCACGGGCGGCACTGGACGACATGCGGACGGTGGGCGACGGCGCGGGTCACCGTCAGGATTGACGACCGCCGCCGCGCCACCGCGCCGTGCCCGGCGTCGGTCATCCGCCCGGGGTCGACACCGGCCCGGCCCGACGCGGCAGCGGCCGGCGCGCGCGACCGGCGCCGTGGCCGTCCACCCGGACCCGTCGGGCACCGCCGCACGGGTCCGGACCATGGCCACGACGGCCACGACACGATGCTTCATGTGTCCACTCCGCGGGCTGCCACCGCCGTCCGCGTCCGCGTCCGCACCGTGTCCCGTGACCACCGCCCCGTGCCGCGCGCCCCCGCGCTCACGGCAGCGGCTGCACCTGGTGCGGGTCCGCCGGTTCCCGGTGGCGTCGCGCGGCGCGCCGTACGAGGAACAGCGCCAGCGCGGCGAGACACGCGGCGCCGATGAAAGCGATCGGCACGACGTACCCGAAGGATCCGGACGGCGTGGTCGGCCGGTCGGCCGGTTCGGAGCGCGGCGCCGCCGCGAGGTGCGCGGCCCGTGCCCCCGCCGCCGCCGGGCGTACGGCGCCGGTGACCGGCCCCGTCGCCCGCCCGGCCCGCGCGACCGGTCCCCGCTTCTCCGCCTCTGCCGCCCGACGAGGCGGGGCCGGCGGCCGGGGCGGCTCCAGCGACCCCACGGGAGTGACGGCGGGCGCGGCCGCGAAACCCCAGTCCAGCAGGGTCCGGGCCTCCTCGTACACCGCCTGCGAGGCCCCGGACTGCGGATTCATCACCGAAACCAGCAGCGTGCGGTCGCCGCGCCGGGCCGCCGCGACGAGCGTGTTCCCCGCGTTCGTGGTGTAGCCGTTCTTGACGCCGATCACGCCCCGATAGCGCTGCACACCGTCGGCGCCCGTCAGCAGCTTGTTCGTGTTCCGGATGCCGAACGTCGAACCGTTACGGCCCGGGAACTGCGCGTCGACGGTCGCGCAGTGCTCCGCGAAGGCCGGTAGTTCCAGTCCGGCGCGGCCGAACACCGCCAGGTCGTACGCCGACGACACCTGACCCGGTTCGTCGTAGCCATCGGGGGAGACCACATGGGTGTCCTTCGCGCCCAACTCCCGTGCCTTGGACTGCATGTGGGTGATCGTCGACTCCCAGCCGCCGTTCATCCTGGCGAGGACCCGTACCGCGTCGTTGCCCGAGCTGAGGAAGACACCGCGCCACAGGTCGGCCACGTCGTACGTCAGGCCGGGGGCGACGCCCACCAGGCTGCTGCCGTCGCCGATCCCGGCCAGGTCCGCCTCGGTCACGTTGTGCCGCGTGCCGGAGGGGATACGGGGCAGCACGGTGACGGCGAACAGCGTCTTGAGCGTGCTGGCCGGCGGCAGGGCGCGGTGCGCGTCATGGGCCGCGAGCACCGCGCCCGTGCCCGCGTCGGCGACGACCCAGGAGAGGGCGGAGACGCCCTTGGGCGGCGCGGGCGCGCCGGACGCCGCGCGCACGTGGGTGCCGGGCCGGTACAGCAGTGCGGGGTCCGCCGGCCGCGTGACCTCTCGGCCAGGGTCGGCGCGTGAGCCGGCCGCGACGGTGGCGGCGGTGGCCGGGGTGGACACCGACGCCGGGAGGAGGGTCAGCAGTCCGGTCAGCCCGGTGGCCAGAGCCACCGGGCCGACGAACGCGGGGCGCAGGAACGATCTGATGATCATTCAGCCACCGTAGAAACGGACCGCGTCGCGCGCACGGCTGCGTGAGCCGACCGGAGGTATCCCCGTCCGGCCGCCCGGCCCCTCGCTCATCGGTCCTGTGTGAGCGGGATGCCGTGGGCGCGCAGGATGGTGAGGGCGCGGACCGTGGCATAGCCGCGCCACTCCACGGCCGCGGCGGCGGAGTACGGCGTCCAGTCGACCGTCCAGCCGCCGTCCTCGCGCTGGTCGGCGGCGAGCCGGTCGAGTTCGGCGGCGACCGCCGCCGGGTCGAGGAGCGCCCGCAGCGGGCGGCCGGGCAGCGGAGAGAAGTCGAGCAGCCGCAGCGCCTCGCCTTCGGCGCCGCCGTCGACCGGCAGCGGGCCGCCGTCCCGCGGCAGGAACGCCCCGAGCCGCTCCAGCTCGGCAGGGGCCCACGAGTGGGTGTCGTGGACGGTGTCGAGGAAGTCCATGACGAACCGGAACTCGATGGCGTGCGGCGGCCGGACGAGGGCGGCGATCCGGTCCCGGCAGAAGGCGGTGGCCCGCGCGAGCCAGGGGTGGTCGCGTACGTCCGGGTCGTGCCGGCCCACGCGGTGCGCGGCCCCCGCCAGCTCCGAGGTAATATGGAGCGAGGAGACGTCCGGATCGGCCTCCGCCCAGAACGGGGCCGAGCCCGCCGCGTCCGGGCCGCTCATGGGCAGGGCGAAGGGCAGCCCGCCGTCGGGCAGGCTGATCGACTCCAGCCAGCCGCACAACTGGGTCGCCCGCGCGAAGACGGCGGGCCCGCACTCCTCGAACACCTCGAAGGCGAGCAGCGCGCCGACCGGCTGGCTCAGTGCGGACCGCAGGTCGGGCTCCAGGGCCGAGCCGTAGCCGCCGTCCCCGTTCCGGTAGGCGTCCAGCGCGGCGACGACGGCGGCCGGAGTGCCGGTGCCGCGCAGGAGCTCGAAGCGGCGTCGGTCCAGGAGTCGCGCGTGGGTGGTCATGAAGGCACCGGCGCCGCTGAGATTCGGGGTGTGGGTGAGGTCCATGGGAGGAGTCTGCGCGGTCGTGCCACCGACGGTCTTGAACGAAACGGTCCTCGGAGCGACCGCCCCGCGACCGCCCCGCCACCACCCCGTCACCGCGACGGCGTCGTCCCGACGGCGTCACCGCGACCGCGTCACCCCGACGCCGTCACCGCGACCGCGTCACCCCGACGCCGTCAACCCGACCGGGCGAGCCGGAAGCCGAGATCGTCGACGCGGAAGGTCGGGTGGCTCTTGCGGCGGCACGACGCCCGGCACCCGCGCGGCCGGTCGTACGCGCCGCCGCCCCGGAAGACCCGGTACGGGCCGTAGACCTCCGGGTCGTACACGTCCCAGCACCACTCCCACACGTTGCCGATCGTGTCGTGCAGCCCCCACGCGTTCGGGGCCCGGGTCGCCACGTCGTGCACCCGCTCGCCGGAGTTCCCCCGGTGCCAGGCGATCTCGTCCAGCTCCCCGTGCCGGACACCGGACGTGCCGGCCCGGCTCGCGTACTCCCACTCCGCCTCGGAGGGGAGTCGGTAGCCGTCGGCGCCCCAATCGCAGACCACACCCTGCCCGTCGGCATCCCCCGTCACGCCCGCGTCCGTGCTGGTGTAGCAGGGGGTCAGCCCGCTCGCCTCCGACAGCAGGTCGCAGAACCGGACCGCGTCCAGCCACGAGACCTCGGTCACCGGAGTCCTCGGCCCCGCCGGACTCGCGGGCGCCTCGCCCAGTACGGCGCGGTACAGCTCGCGGGTGACGGGGAACGGTGCCAGCCGGAAGGCCCCGACCTCGACGGTCCACTCCGTCTTCGTGCCCTCGTCCCGAATGACGATGCCTCCGGCTGGGATCTCGATCATGCGCTCGGCGACGGCCTTCATGCCGTGATCGTACAACCGGCCCCCGGACCCGCCCGGTTCGTCCCGCCGAGGCCGACAGGGGCACACGGCCTCGTAGTTCGAACTGGCGTCGTCACTTTCTGTGGCGTTCCTGAAGCTCTCCGTGCAAAAGGCGCGAGTCTATGCCTGTCGAGTGCGCCCGCGCACGAGGTTCATGAATATGCCGATGCGGTGTTCCGCCCGAACTAGGCTCTCGCCGAGCGCGCCGAGTTGATACGGAATCAGGCACTTGTTCCCATGTGCCGCAATAGTTTCGAATACCCGACCCCTGAATCGACCGCCAGAGGGCTTACATGGTTCGTGTTGAAGCACCCATGAATGATCAAGCGTCACCCACCGTTCGCGCGCTTCTGCTCTCCGCGGCCCTGATGGCGACGGCAACGGCCGTCGTCGTGGTCTTCGTCGCCGACGCCGCCCGGATTCCGGTCGCGTCGTACGGCGCCGTCGCCACCGTCCTCGTCGGCTGGGGCGCGAGGGAGATCGCGCGCAGGGGAGAGGAGACGCGCGCCCTGCACACGCGGTACGGGCAGCATGTCGCCTTCCTGGAGCGGCGCATCGCCGAGCACGACAGCCAGAGCGTGCGCCTCGGCAAGGAACTGATGCCGCTCGCGATCCACCAGCTCCGCCGGGGGAACTCACCCCAGGAGGTCATGCGCGTCATCGTCGACGGCGACGAGCGCTACCGCGAACTTCCCGACTCTCAGCGCGCGTTGCTCCGCGCGATCCTCGACATCGTCGACGACGAGGAGGCCATGCGCGAATCCGCGCAGCGCTCCTTCGTCAACATCGCCCGCCGCGTCCAGTCCCTGGTGCACCAACAGGCCAGCGAGCTGCGGGAGATGGAGGAGCACCACGGCCGCGACCCCGACGTCTTCGACGACCTGCTGCGCATCGACCACGGCACCGCCCTCATCGGGCGGCTCGCCGACAGCGTCGCCGTGCTCGGCAAGGCCCGGCCCGGACGCCAATGGCCCAGGCCCGTACCGTTGTTCAGCGTGCTGCGCGGTGCCATGTCCCGGATCCTGGAGTACCAGCGGGTCGATCTGCACTCGATCGCCAAGGTCGCCATCGTCGGCACGGCGGTCGAACCGCTGATCCACGCGTGCGCCGAACTCCTCGACAACGCCACCCGCTACTCGCCCCCGCAGACACGCGTCCATGTGACCGCCGTCGAGGTGCAGACCGGCATCGCCATCGAGATCGAGGACGGCGGGGTCAGCCTCAGTGAGGAGGCGCGGACGCGGGCCGAGCGGATGCTCGCGCAGGCGCAGGCCGGTATCGACCTCAACGACCTCGGCGAGACCCCGCGGCTCGGCATGGCCGTCGTCGGGCGCCTCTGCCAGATGTACAACCTTCAGGTCTCACTGCGGCAGTCCGCGTACGGCGGCGTCCGCGCCGTCCTGGTCGTACCGCGCGACGTGGTCACCACCGGGCCCGCGCCCGGTATCGCCCACGGCATCGGCGCGACCGCGATGGGGACCGGCGGCACCGAGCTGCCGGAGATGCGCAAGCCGCGCACCTTCGACGTGACCGCCCCGGCCTTGAACCCCGCGTCCGGCCCGGTGTCCGGACCCGCGCACGCCCCGGTCGCCGTTCCCGCTCCCCGCCCGGCCACCGGCCCGGTCCGGCCGGTGCCCGTCAAGGCCGCCATGGACGACGACGTACCCGTCGTCACCGAGTGGACGGCCAACGGTCTCCCGCAGCGCCGCAGCCGTGGCAGGGCGCCGCTGGGCTCGCACAACATCGTGCGGGCACCGGCACCGGCACCGGCACCGGAGCCGCGCCGCTCCAACGGCACATCCGCCGGTACGAACGGCATCGCGAACGGCACTTCGAAGGGCACCGGGGAAGCCCCTGGGGAACCCGGCCCCGGCATCTGGCTCGAAGCCTTCACCAAGGCGGTCAACGGCGACCCGCACCCGCAGGAGCCGTCGACAGGTACGACCGGTGCGACAGGTGCCACAGGGGACGCGCCGCCGGACCGGCCCGGCGAGCGTGGCGAATCAGACGACGTGTGGGGCAAAGGGGACCTGAAGTGATCCAGCAGCGTGCCAACTTGGACTGGATGCTCAAGGAACTCGCGGACGGGGTACCGCAGGTTCAGCAGATCGTCGTGCTCTCCGCCGACGGCCTGCGGATCGCCCGGCACGGCGGTGACCCCGACGTCGCCGACCGGCTCGCCGCCGCCTGCGCGGGACTTCAGAGCCTCGCCGCCGCCGTCGCCGCCGAAATCCCCATGAGTGACGGCCGGATGCGCCTCGTCGTCATCGAAGTGAGCGGCGGATTCTTCTACTTGATGGAAGCGGGCAAGGGTGCCTACCTCGCCGTACTCGCCGACGAGACGGTCGACGCCGGACTCGTCGGCGCCCGGATGCGGGACATGGTCGTCCGGATCGGTGCCCATCTGACCAGTCCGCCGCGACATGACGGGCACACCGGATGACTCCTCCCCGACGAGAACGCAGGCTGCCCGGGGCGGACGTGGGGGACCCGGAACGGCTGTACGTGATCACGGGTGGCCCGGACGGCGCCAAGCGCGCCTCGCTCGACCTCGTCACCATGATCGTGGCACGCGAGGCCCCCTCACCGACGGTGCCGCCCGAACAGGCCGCCATCCTGCGGCTGTGCGGGGCGCCGCTGTCCGTGGCCGAACTGTCGGCGTATCTCAGTCTGCCGTTCAGCGTGGTGACGGCGCTGCTGACCGACCTCCTCACGACGGATCTGGTCGAGTCCCGCGCGCCCGTCGCCCGCGCCACACTCCCCGACAGGTCCCTTCTCGAAGCGGTGATGCATGGACTCCAGAAGCTCTGACACGATCACAGGCCCCAGGAGCGAGGACGTACTTCCCACCACGGCGACATCCGCGGTGAAGGTCGTGATCGTGGGCGGATTCGGGGTCGGCAAGACCACCATGGTCGGGTCGGTGAGCGAGATCCGCCCGCTCACCACGGAAGAGACCATGACCCAGGCCGGGGTCGGCGTGGACGACAACTCCGGGGTGGAGAGCAAGACCGCCACCACCGTCGCCATGGACTTCGGCCGGATCAGCATCAGTGAGCAACTGGTGCTCTACCTCTTCGGCACCCCCGGCCAGGAACGCTTCTGGTTCCTCTGGAACGGCCTCTTCGAAGGAGCCCTCGGCGCCGTCGTCCTCGTCGACACCCGCCGCCTCGAAGTCAGCTTCGACGTCATCGGGCGGCTGGAGGAGCGCGGCGTGCCGTTCGTCGTCGCCGTCAACACCTTCCCCGACGCGCCGAGCCATCCGGTCGGGGCGCTGCGCACCGCGCTCGATCTGCCCGACGAAGTGCCGATGGTCGACTGCGACGCGCGGCTGCGGGCGTCGAGCCGCGACGTCCTGCTGACCCTCATGCGCTATCTGCACTCGCTGGCGCTGCCGGCCTGACCCCCCTCCGGCCTCATCCCCCCTCCCATCCCTGGAGTGACCGTGACAACGCCCTATCCGCACCGGCCGGGCACGGACGAACACGCCGCCCCGCCGCCGGGCTGCCCGGCCCACGGCCTCGTCGCCGACGCGTTCGGCGGCGACCACCCGGCGCCCTCCGGGCTGCGGCGGCTCTACGGCCCCGAGGCCGAGAACGACCCCATGGGTCTGTACGAGAAGCTGCGCGCCGAGCACGGTTCGGTGGCGCCGGTCCTGCTGCACGGCGACGTACCCGCCTGGCTGGTACTCGGCCACAGCGAAAACCTGCACATGACGCGTACGCCCTCCCAGTTCTCGCGGGACTCCCGCCGCTGGCGCGCGGTCAACGACGGCAGCGTGCCGCCCGACCACCCCCTCGCGCCCATCTTCACCTGGCAGCCCATCTGCGTCTTCGCGGACGGCGCCGACCACGAGCGGCTGCGCGGCGCGGTCACCGACTCGATCGGCCGGATCGACCACCGGGGCGTACGCCGCTTCATCAACCGCTACAGCAACCGGCTCGTCAACGACTTCTGCCAGGACGGCAGGGCCGACCTCGTCAGCCGCTTCGCCGAGCATCTGCCGATGATGGTGATGGCGCAGATCCTCGGCATGCCCGAGGAGTACAACGAACGGCTGGTCGGGGCCGCCCGCGACATGATCAAGGGCACCGAGACGGCCGTCGGGAGCAACGCGTACGTGATGGGTGTCCTGGACCGGCTGGTGGCCCGCCGCCGGGCGGCGCCCGACGAGGACTTCGCCAGCTGGCTCGTCCAGCACCCGGCCGGGCTCACCGACGCGGAGGTCGCCCAGCATCTGCGCCTGGTGCTCATCGCCGCGTACGAGACCACGGCCAACCTCATCGCCAACGTGCTCCGCATGGTCCTCACCGATCCCCGCTTCCGTGCCCAGCTCAGCGGCGGCCACATGACGCTCCCCGAGGCGGTCGAGCAGACCCTCTGGGACGAGCCGCCGTTCACGACCATCTTCGGCCGGTGGGCCGTCGGTGACACGGAGCTGGGCGGGCAGCGGATCAAGGCGGGCGACGCGCTGGTCGTCGGGATCGCCGCCGCCAATGTCGACCCGGTGGTACGGCCCGACGTCAACGCGTCCATGCAGGGCAACCGCGCCCATCTGGCCTTCAGCGGCGGCCCGCACGAGTGCCCCGGCCAGGACATCGGGCGCGCCATCGCCGACACCGGCATCGACGCGCTGCTGCTGCGGCTGCCCGACCTCCAACTGGCCGTGCCGGAGGAGGACTTGAGCTGGTCGGCGTCGCTCATGTCGCGGCACCTCCAGGAGCTGCCGGTGACCTTCGCCGCGCGTCCGCCGCAGGATGTCGCCGGGCCGCCGTCGGCGACGCCGCAGCACGCGCCGCGCACCGAGTGGCAGGTGGAGTCGCCCCGCCCGGTGCCCGCGCAGGCCGCGTCCGCTCCGGCGGCCGTACCGCCGGTGCCGGTGGCGCCCGCCGGGTCCCCGCCGCCGCTGGCGCCGACACCGGCCGGGCCGATCCCGGCGCAGCGCGGTCCCGGCGCCCCGGAGCGGGCATGGCAGGCAGTGGTGCGGTGGTGGCGAGGGTACTGACGGCCTGAGGGGTGTGGTGGGGGGAGCGGCCGTACGGTCAGGGTGTCGCGCCCGTCAGGGCGTGGCCTCCAACTGCTCCCACCACCACGAGATCGTGGGGATCGGCAGCGGTTCCCGGCCCGCGTCGGCGGGATACCGCTTCCACCAGCCGCCCGGCTCCGCCGCCGGTCCCGACGGGACCGAGTAGCGGGGACAGACCGACGCCCAGTCGAGATGGCCCCGGATGAACTGCCCCAACCCCTCTATGTAGCCGCGCAGTTCACTGCTCGCGTCCACGAGGACCTGCTCACTCAGCCGGCCGTGCAGCACCATCACCCGGTCCCGCATCGCCACCGCGTGCTTCAGCGCCTCACGCGGCTCGCAGCCGAGTTCCTGGCAGAGCACGTCGATCAGATTGAGGTCGTCGCCCGCCCGCAGCAGTTCCTTGTTCCGGGAGTAGAGGTCGTTGTCCCAACTGACCAGCGTCCAGACGATCTCGGTGAGCGCCTGGACGCGCGGATCCGCCAACTCCTCGTCCCGGACGGAGAATCCGCCGACGATCTCGATCATCGCGGTGGACGGCGCCATCCCTATGGCCCGCATCCACAGGGTGATGTAGTCGTTGAGCGACGGGAGTTCGGCGCTTCGGCGCCACGACGCCTCCCACACCAGACCCGAGGTGTACACCCGCATGGCGTCCGTCCAGCGGCGCAGCTGCTGCGGGGAGGCGTACTGCTCCAGCTCCGTCCGCAGGGCGCGCAGCGCGGCGGTGTGCGGGGAGTCGGCGCGGGAGTTCGCGGCCGGGGCCTCGACCGCGCGCAGGATGCGGGAGGTCTCCTGGGCCATCAGATCCGCCGTGGCGTCGGTCTCGTCGCAGACACCGTCGTCGAGCGAGAAGAGCACGGCGTGGAACTTGGCCATCAGGGTGAGGGGTTCGAGCTTCCCGTACGGCATCGTCGACGCGGTGAGCCCGCCGAAGTCGCAGACGGCGAGGCGCTTGCGCTGGTGCTCGTCGGTGTCGAGATTCTGCCGCAGCATCCAGTCGACCGTCAGGTCGTTGAGGACATGGACATCGGCGTGCACGGCCGGTTCCACCGGGCAGTAGAACGGCACGGCCGGTAACTGCCGGGCCAGGGCCCGTGCCTGTTCCTCGACGCACGTCATGACCGGCCTCCAGAGGGATGTGTGGGCGCTGGGCTGGTTCGGTGAGGATCTGGCGTGTTGTGGTGTAGAGGCGGGGGCTGTTCGAGTGGAGCGTATATGCCCATGACGGCCCGTCAATAACGGTTCGACCGACCAGTGTGTGGCCGGAAGTGACCGTATGCCGAGTGGCCGGGATCACACGCGGAGTCCGCGTCGCGGGGTTCCCACGTCAGGGCCGGTACGGCTTTCCCGTACGAGAGCGGAGAGATTGGTTCCGGCGGAATCCGCGCGGTCCAGTTCAATCCGCAATTGAAATAGTCCTGATCGTGGTCGATACGTCACGGACCGGTGACCGAGAGGGACAAAGTGCGTGCGGTCCCTCAGCCGGCGCCGTTCATCCGCGCCGTTCGTCCGCGCCGCTCACCTGCCCCCGCTCACCTGCCCTGTTCACGCCGCACTCGCTCAACCGTCAGCCGCGCGCGCCGAACGCCTGGGTCCACCACGGTCCGCCGGACGCGTCGTGGATACCGACGCCGATCTCCTTGAAGGCGCAGTTCAGGATGTTGGCCCGGTGACCGGGACTGTTCATCCAGCCCTTCATCACCGCTGCGGCCGTCTGCTGGCCCCTGGCGATGTTCTCGCCGTAGGTGGTCCATTGGTAGCCCGCCGCCGTGATGCGCTCGCCGGGGTCCTTGCCGTCCGGGCTGTTGTGGTCGAAGTAGTCCTTGGCCGCCATGTCCTGGGAGTGGCGCAGTGCGGCGGTCCCGAGCTGCGCGTTGGCGCTCACCGGGCCACAACCGGCCTTGGACCGCTCGGAGTTGACGAGTGTCGTGACCTGCTCGGTGAAGCCGCCGCCGCCGCCCGGCTTGGGGTCGTCGGTCGTCGGCTCGGGGTCGGGCTTCGGGGCCGGATCGGCGGTGGACGGCCGCGGGTCGGGTGCGGGCTTGCTCGGCTCGGCCGCCTTCTTGGACGGCGAGCGGGTGGGCGAGGGCGACGGGCTCGCACTGCTGCGGGTGGGGGAGGGGCCGGCGGACTCCACCGTTCGGCTCGGCGCCGACTTGGGCTCCAGCGCTTCCGGTTCGACGGCGGACGCGGCGCGTGACTCGTCCTGGTCCCGCTCGCCCGTGACGTACTGGGCGACGCCCGCGGCGGTGAGCAGAGCGGCGACGGCGGCGGTCACCGTGACGGCGCGGCGCCGTTTCGCCCGCCGGTCGCGGCGCGCGGTGCCCCTCGCCCGCGTACGGCTCCCGGCTCCACCGTCACCGCCCTCGTCGCCCTCGCTGTACGAAGACGAGGACGAAGACGAGGACGAAGACGAGGATGACGCGGACACGGACGGCGACGAGGCCGGGTGGGCGCCGACCGGTACCAGCGCGAGGCCGGCCACGAGGGTGTCGGCGGGCACCAGACCGGCCGCGTACCCGGAACAGACGGTGCAGTCGTACGTGTGTCCGGCTACGCGCTCGCGCCAGAGCGGGGACGCTGTGCCGTCCCAGCCGCCGACGAGTTGCTCCAGCAGGACACACGGCGGCTCCGCCGACAGCGCGCGGACCACCGTGCGGGCGGTGTCCAGTTCGTGCCACATCCGCTCGACCCGCGCGCCCACCTGCTGGGAGTTGGCGGCCAGGGCGGCGGCGACCTCGGGCCGGGTGAGTTCACCGGCCGTCTCCAGCCACCACAGCGCCACCAGCGCGTGGTGCTCCCGGTCCACCCAGCGCGTGGCCTCGGCGACCTCCCGGTGCTGACCGGAGAGCCCGAGGCGGCTGATCATCAGATCCACGAAGTCGAAGTCGGGGCGGGGGAGGGCCGGGTCGTACACGTAGTCCGCGTGCTCACGGATCCGGGCGACCGTGGTGGTGACCAGATACGAGCGGAAGTCGGCCGGGCGGCGCAGCCCGCCGAGGCCGCCGAGGACGTGGCGCACCGTGTCCCGTGCCACGGCGTCCACTTCCGGGTGTCCGTGCAGCGCGTGGCCGACGAGCTGGTGGACCAGCGGCAGCGACTCGTGACCGAGTCGGTCCATGGCCGACTCGTCCCCGGCCTGCGCCGCCTTGACCACTGAGGCCTTGAACGGACTGCTCACGCTGTCTCACTCCCACTCGTGACTCGCGGTGGGGACCGATCGTAAGGGGAACGGTGGCCTCACACCTCCTGGATGCCGCACTCGCTCCGTACGAGTGGTCGAATTCATATCAGGCCACCCGGCCGAACTGTGTGTACTGCCGGTTGCGGCGAAAGGTGAAGTCGCGCGGTGGCTCGGGTGAATTGCGCACTTTGTCGGCTCCCGGGCGTGGCCCGGACCCGCTCGCCGAATCGGCCCACCAGGACCATCGGCGTGAAGCTCAGCTGTCGACCCGCTTAAGAAATCCTCGATGGACCGCACGGTCACGGCGGCGGCAGATTGGTGCCGACAACGATCAGCGCCACTCGCGCCCGCACCCGCGTCCCCGCGAGTGTCCGCGCCCGCACCGCCTGGAGCCGCCCCGATGAAGGCACTTGTGAAACTGACGGCCGAGCCGGGGCTCCGGCTCACCGATGTGCCCGAGCCGGAGGCCGGCCCGGGAGACGTACTCATCAAGGTGCTCCGCACCGGCATCTGCGGCACCGACCTGCACATTCGGGCCTGGGACGGCTGGGCGCAACAGGCGGTCGAGACGCCGCGTGTGCTGGGCCACGAGTTCGTCGGCGAGGTCGCGTCCGTCGGCGCCGATGTCCAGGAGATCGCCGTCGGTGACCTCGTGAGCGGCGAAGGGCACCTGGTCTGCGGCAGGTGCCGTAACTGTCTGGCCGGGCGCAGGCATCTCTGCCGCAGCACCGTCGGACTCGGCGTCGGCCGCGACGGCGCGTTCGCCGAGTACGTCGCACTGCCCGCGTCGAACGTCTGGGTCCACCGCGCGCCCGTGGACCTCGACATCGCGGCCATCTTCGACCCGTTCGGCAACGCCGTGCACACCGCGCTCAGCTTCCCCCTGGTCGGCGAGGACGTGCTGATCACCGGCGCGGGCCCGATCGGCATCATGGCGGCGGCCGTCGCCCGGCACGCGGGCGCGCGCAACGTCGTGATCACGGACGTCAGCCCCGACCGCCTGGAGATCGCCCGCAAGGTCGGCGCCACGCTCGCGCTCGACGTGTCGGACCCCGACATCGGCATCGCGGAGGCGCAGCGCCGGCTCGGCCTCAAGGAAGGCTTCGACATCGGCCTGGAGATGTCCGGCCGCCCGGAGGCGATGCGCGACATGGTCGACAACATGACGCACGGCGGCCGGATCGCCATGCTGGGACTGCCCGCGCGCGAGTTCGCCGTCGACTGGGCGAAGATCGTGACCTCGATGATCACGGTGAAGGGCATCTACGGCCGCGAGATGTACGAGACGTGGTACGCGATGACCGTGCTGCTCGAAGGCGGCCTCGACCTCGCGCCCGTCATCACCGGAAGCTACGGCTACGAGGACTTCGAAGCGGCCTTCGACGAGGCGGCCACGGCCACCGGCGGCAAGATCATCCTCAACTGGGCCTGACGCCCGCCCTCCTCCGCACCACGACCCCTCGCCCTGTTCCCCCGCTCACCCTTCACCCCGGAGCCCCGCATGTACGCGTCCGTCCGCGACGACCTCCGCGCCACCCTCGACGAGATCCGCGACGCCGGTCTCTTCAAGCCCGAGCGCGTCATCTCCACCCCGCAGAACGCGTCCGTCTCCGTCTCCGCCGCCTCCGGTGACGTCCTCAACTTCTGCGCCAACAACTATCTCGGCCTCGCCGACCACCCCGACGTCGTGGCGGCTGCCAAGGACGCGCTCGACCGGTGGGGCTACGGCATGGCCTCCGTACGCTTCATCTGCGGCACCCAGGAGATCCACAAGGAGCTGGAGCAGCGGCTCTCCTCGTTCCTCGGCCAGGAGGACACGATCCTCTACTCCTCCTGCTTCGACGCCAACGGAGGCGTGTTCGAAACCCTCCTCGGCCCCGAGGACGCGGTCATCTCCGACGCCCTCAACCACGCCAGCATCATCGACGGCATCCGGCTCTCCAAGGCCCGGCGGCTGCGCTACGCCAACCGCGACCTCGCCGAGCTGGAAGCGCGCCTCAAGGAGTCCCAGGACGCGCGCCGCCGCCTCGTCGTGACGGACGGCGTCTTCTCCATGGACGGCTACGTCGCGCCCCTCGCCGAGATCTGCGACCTCGCCGACCGCTACGACGCGATGGTGATGGTCGACGACTCGCACGCCGTCGGCTTCGTCGGCCCCGGCGGCCGGGGCACCCCCGAACTGCACGGCGTGATGGACCGCGTCGACATCATCACCGGCACGCTCGGCAAGGCGCTCGGCGGCGCTTCCGGCGGCTACGTCGCCGCCCGCGCCGAGATCGTCGCGCTGCTGCGCCAGCGCTCCCGCCCGTACCTCTTCTCCAACTCCCTCGCCCCGGTCATCGCCGCCGCCTCGATCAAGGTCCTCGACCTGCTGGAGAGCGCCGACGGGCTGCGCGAGCGGCTGAACGCGAACACCGCGCTCTTCCGTACGGAGATGACGGCGGCCGAGTTCGAGATCCTGCCCGGCGACCACGCCATCGCCCCCGTGATGATCGGCGACGCCGCCGAGGCCGGGCGGATGGCGGAGCTGCTGCTGGAGCGCGGGGTGTACGTGATCGGGTTCTCGTACCCCGTGGTCCCGATGGGGCAGGCCCGGATCCGGGTCCAGCTGTCGGCGGCGCACTCGACCGAGGACGTACGGCGGGCGGTGGCGGCGTTCGTGGACGCGCGCGAGGCGCTCAAGGCCTGACAAGCCGCGGACGGGCCCGGACCGCTCCGGGCTGTCGGGCCGATCGGACCGGCGCCGCCACCTGGCAGTATGGCCGAATGATCGACCCCCGGCGGCTGCGCGTCCTGCGAGCCGTGGCGGACCACCGTACGGTGACCGCCGCGGCGGCGGCGCTGTACCTGACCCCGTCGGCCGTCTCCCAGCAGCTCGCCGCGCTGGAGCAGGAGACCGGCCACGCGCTGCTGACGCGCAGCGGCAGGGGCGTACGGCTGACGGCGGCCGGGGAGATCCTGCTCACGCACGCCCACGAGGTCCTCGCCCAGCTGGAGCGGGCCGAGGCGGAGCTGGCGGCGTACGCGGGCGGCGCGGCCGGTGAGGTCACGGTCGCCGCGTTCGCCACGGGGATCGCCGAGGTGCTGGCCCCGGCGATCGCGCACCTCGCCGGGTCGCACCCGGGCATCCGCGTGCGGGTGCGGGACTCCGAGGGCGACGAGAGCCTGCCGCTGCTGCTCGACGGGCGGGCGGACGTGGCGCTGGCCGTCGAGTACCGGGGCGCTCCCACGGAGGACGACCCGCGCCTGTCGCGCGTGCCGCTCTACGCCGAGCCGTTCGACGCGGTCCTGCCCGAGGGACATCCGCTCGGCCGCGAGGTCGAGGTACCGCTCGCCGAGCTGTCGGACAGCGACTGGATCAGCCCGTATCCGGGCAACCCGTGCCATGAGGTGATGCGCCTCGCCTGCGAGTTGGCGGGCTTCGAACCGCGCCTGGTGCACTCCTCGGACGACTTCCGCGCGGTGGTCGCCCTCGCGGGCGCCGGCGCCGGGGTGGCGCTGGTGCCGCGCTCGGCGCTGCGCGGGATGGAGCTGAAGGGCACGGTGGTACGCCCCGTGTCCGGCCCGCCCGCCACGCGCCGGGTCTTCGCCGTGGTCCGCAGGGGCGCGGACCACCACCCGCTGATCCGCCCGGTCCTGGACGCGCTCACGGAGTCGGCGTCGGGCCTGACGACGGGCTGACCGGCCGGCCCGCCGCTTGCCGGAACCCGCGTACGGGCCCCTGGCGCCCCGAGTCCTCCGAGGATCCGCCGGACGCCCCCTACGCGAGCAGCCACAGGATCAGGACCACCACGATGATGATGACCGCCCCGGCCGCGATCAGCCGCCGCTTCAGCCGGTGCGAGAGGGTCGGGACGACTTCGAGGCTGCGGGCGCCGGGGAAGACGTGGAAGACCCGGTGCGGGTCGTCCATCAGCTCCACCCGGGCCAGTGGACAGGTTTCGAGACGCACCTCCCGGGACAGTTCCACCCTTCCACGGGCGAGATGGGTCGCCACGGCGGTGCGATGTTCACCGTCCACACCGGCGGGCACCGTGTCGCCCGCCGGTACGTCGTGCGGCTGCCACCGCGCGGCGGCGGTCAGCCGGTCCCGGACCTTGTCGGGCCAGTCCGGCTTGGGCAGCGACAGGGACGCGGTCTCGTGCGCGTACTCGACCGTCCCCTCCACCCAGTGGGTGAGACTGCCCTTGCCGCCGCACACCTCGTGCGTGCCGACCCCTCGCCCCGAGCAGCGCGCGCACGTCTCGCGGCCCCGGCCCTCGCAGTGCGGGCACCGGATCCTGCCCCGGCCCGAGCAGCGCGGGCACGCGGCCTCCGGCGTCGAGCACACCGCGCACGTGATCCGCCCGGTACCGGGTGCCGTGGCGCCCGGACCGGTCGCGGCGGGGCGTGCCTTCGCCGTACGCGTCCGGCGCCTGCCCGTCCTCTCGCACTCGGCGCACGGTGCGACATCGAGGCACACGTCGCACGGCGGCGGCTCGTTGCGGCAGGTGCACGGATGCCCGCCACTGCCCGAGCAACCGGCGCACTGCTGTTGGCCGTTGTCGCACGGACAGGGCACCGGCCGGTAGGAACCGGCGCGGATCAGGGTGAGCCTGCCGGGTCCTCCGGGCGCGGGCAACGGGTGGTCCGTGATGGCGCCTTCATAAAGAGGGAGCGCCGTCAGATCCTCCGTACCGAAGGCGGTCCGGGGTGTCTCGTGGCGTCGCTCGGTGAAGCGCGTGACCTCGCAGCGCAGCAGCTGCCGTCGCTTGACGTCCCGGAGCCGGGCGCCGCCGATCGCCGCCCCGCCGCCCTTGGCCGCGTACGGGGCGAGGGCCTTGAGTATGTCCGCGTCGGGCAGCGCGTCACCGAGCGTGTCGTCGCGCGCGTCGTCGTGCGGTGCGTCGGACATGGGCGGGTCTCGTCCCTCCTCCGGCGCGCGGCGACGCCGCGCAACCCGCAGGGTAGGTCGGCCCCTGACCCGCCATCAAGAGGGCGATCCGGGCCAGGCACCGGCGCGTTCCCGTCCGCGGTGCCTGCCCCGTCCGCCCCGAATGTCCCGCAGCTCCTCGCGCCCTACGAGAGCAGGCTCGGCGCCGCCCGGTCCAGCACCGAGCCGACGCGCTCCCAGGTCTCCATGTCCCGTGCGACCGGCGGGAGTTCGGGGCCGTCCCCGGTCTTCCAGGACGCGGCGACCGCCACCGGGTCCTCGCCGGTGGCGGCCGACGCCGCCAGCGCCGCCGCGCCCAGGGCGACCAGTTCGCCGCTCTCCGGCACGATCACCGGGCGGCCGGACAGCCGCCGTACGGTCTCCACCCACGTACGGCCCTGGGCGCCGCCGCCCACCAGGCGCAGCGGCCGGGACGCCGTCGCCGGGTCGGCCGGGTCGAGGCCGCAGGCGCGCAGGACCTCGTCGAGCGCCCGCAGGACCGTGTACGCCGCGCCCTCGTACGCCGCCCCGAGCAGCTGCTGCGGCGTCGTGTCGTGCCGCAGGCCCGTCAGCAGGCCGGAGGCGGTCGGCAGGTCGGGGGTGCGTTCGCCGTCGAGGTACGGCAGCAGCACCGCCCCGCCACCGGGCGCCACGTCGTCGCGGTCGAGGCGCAGCAGCTCGGCGACCTTGTCGACGGCGAGTGTGCAGTTCAGGGTGCAGCCGAGCGGCAGGAACGTACCGTCGGCCGCCGCGAACCCGGACAGCGCCGTCGACGCGGGCCTGGTGCGCGTGGCGGCGAAGACCGTGCCCGACGTGCCGAGGCTCAGCACGGGGTGGTCCAGCAGCCCGGCGCCGCCGAGGCCGAGGCCGACGGCCGCGCTCATGTTGTCGCCGGTCCCGGCGGCGACCGCGATACCGGCGGGCAGTCCCAGTTGCTCGGCGGCGGAGGCGGTGAGCGAGCCGACCCTCGCGCCGCCGGTCGGGGCGACGGCCGGCAGCAGCGACTCGTCGAGGCCGACGAGCGCGAGCAGTTCGGGGTCGTACGCCCCGGTCGCAGTGGAGTACCAGCAGGTGCCCGACGCGTCGCCGGGGTCGGTGGCCGCCGTACCCGCGAGGCGTTCGGTGAGGAAGTCGTGCGGCAGCCGGACGGCCGCGGCCGCGTCGGCGGCGGCGGGGTCGTTCTCCCGCAGCCACTGCCACTTCGCCGCCGTCATCGAGGCGACAGGCACGGATCCGGTCCTGGCGATCCAGGCGTCGGGTCCGCCCAGTGCGTCGGTGAGCGCGGCGGCCTGCGGGGCGGAACGGGTGTCGTTCCACAGCAGCGCGGGCCGCAGCGGCTTCCCGGCCGCGTCGAGCACCACCAGGCCGTGCTGCTGGCCGGCGACCGCTATGCCCGTGACGGCGGACGCCGGTACGCCGGACTCCTTGAGCCCCATGGCGACGGCCTCACGCAGCGCCTGCCACCACACCTCGGGGTCGGTCTCCCGCGCCCCGGCCTCGCCCGTCACCCGGTGCGGCGCGCGCCCGACGGCGAGGAGCCGTCCGGTCGCCGCGTCGGTGAACGCCGCTTTGGTCGACTGGGTGGAGCTGTCGACGCCGATGACCACCTGGCTGTGCGGCACGCTCGTACCTCTTCCTGATTCCGGGCTTGCGGCGGGATTTTGGCCGCAGGCCAACAAATTACGTGATGTTGTCGTGCATCCGGCAGGGATAGGCGTTATTTCCGTGTCCGAGGTGGTGTTCGATACCTCGGACATGGTTGGGCGAACGCGGGGTCTTTTCCGTGCCCACCCAGACGTGCATTATTAGTCATGTCAGGAAACAAAAAGGTCTGCACCTGTTGGACCTGAGGTATCGAAGGCGGCCAGAGAAATGACGGATCGTTTCACTCCCACCCCCGCGGACAAGTTCAGCTTCGGTCTGTGGACGGTCGGCTGGCAAGGCAGGGACCCGTTCGGGGACGCGACGCGCCCGGCGCTCGATCCCACGGAGTCCGTACAGCACCTCGCCGAACTGGGCGCGTACGGAGTCACCTTCCACGACGACGACCTGATCCCCTTCGGCTCGACCGACGCCGAGCGCGAGGCGCACGTCAAGCGCTTCCGGCAGGCGCTGGACACCACCGGGCTCGTCGTGCCGATGGTCACCACCAACCTCTTCACGCACCCGGTCTTCAAGGACGGCGGCTTCACGGCCAACGACCGCGACGTCCGCCGCTTCGCGCTGCGCAAGACCCTGCGCAACATCGACCTCGCCGCCGAGCTGGGCGCCAAGCGGTTCGTCGCCTGGGGCGGCCGGGAGGGCGCGGAGTCCGGCGGTGCCAAGGACGTGCGCCTGGCGCTCGACCGGATGAAGGAAGGCTTCGACCTGCTGGGCGAGTACGTCGTGTCGCAGGGGTACGACATCAAGTTCGCCATCGAGCCCAAGCCGAACGAGCCGCGCGGCGACATCCTGCTGCCGACCGTCGGCCACGCGCTCGCCTTCATCGAGCGCCTGGAGCGCCCCGAGCTGTACGGCGTCAACCCCGAGGTCGGCCACGAGCAGATGGCCGGGCTGAACTTCCCGCACGCCATCGCGCAGGCCCTGTGGGCGGGCAAGCTCTTCCACATCGACCTCAACGGACAGCACGGCACCCGGTACGACCAGGACCTGCGCTTCGGCGCCGGCGACCTGCGCGCCGCGTTCTGGCTGGTGGACCTGTTGGAGACGGCGGGCTGGGAAGGCTCGCGGCACTTCGACTTCAAGCCGCCGCGCACCGAGGACTTCGACGGGGTGTGGGCGTCCGCCGCCGGATGCATGCGCAACTACCTGATCCTCAAGGAGCGCGCCGCCTCGTTCCGCGCCGACCCGGAGGTCCAGGAGGCGCTGCGCGCCTCGCGCCTGGACGAGCTGGCGCAGCCGACCGCCGCCGACGGCGTGGCCGGTCTGCTGGCCGACCGCGGCGCGTACGAGGACTTCGACGTGGCGGTCGCGGCGAGCCGCGGAATGGCCTTCGAGCAGCTGGACCAGCTGGCCATGGACCACCTCCTGGGCGCCCGCTGATCCGGCGCTGAGGCGACCGAGTCCTGACACGACCGCACACGCGGGACGGCCCCACCGCCGGGCCGCCCCGCGTGTGCGCGTACGGAAAACCCCCCTCCGTACGGAGGGGGCACGCCCGGAGGGTCCACGCCCGCGATGCGTTGTCCCGCGCCCGATGCCGTGGACGAGGGGCCGAAGGTGGGATTCGGATCGTCCATCCAGCCCCAGGCGCGCGATCTCGGAGCCTTTGTGGGGATACCGGCACATGGTGTGGCCGCAGCCATGCCGGTTCGGTATCGAGTCACTTCAGGAGGTCTCCGTGTCAGGTATCGCGGTACAGGGAACGCCGGAACGAAGAATCACCGGGCGACGCCACCTCGGTGAGCGCCCATGGGGGAGGATCGTGCGGGCCTGGGTAGGGCTGGCGGTGCTCACGGGCCTGACGGTCCCGCTCGCCATGGCATCGCCCGCCGCCGCGCATGACCACCCTGCGCACCACCCCGCCCACGCCTATGTCGCCAACGTCGAGGACGACACCGTCTCGGTGATCAGCACCAAGACCAACACCGTCACCACCACCATCCGCGTCGGCGACCGCCCCCTCGGCGTGGCCATCACCCCGAACGGTCGCCACGCCTACGTCACCAACAACAACGGCGACAGCGTGTCGGTGATCGACACCAGGACGAACGCCGTCACCACCACCGTCCCCGTCGGCGACGGACCTGTCGGCGTGGCCGTCACGCCGAACGGTGAGCGTGTCTACGTCACCAACTTCGGCGGCGACAGCGTGTCGGTGATCAGCACCAAGACCAACACCGTCACCACCACCATCCGCGTCGGCGACGGGCCCTTCGGTGTGGCCGTCACGCCGAACGGTGAGCGTGTCTACGTCACCAACGACCTCGCCGACAGCGTGTCGGTGATCAGCACCAGGACTAACGCCGTCACCACGACCATCCCCGTCGGGGACGGGCCGGGCAATCTGGCCGTCACCCCGAACGGTCAGCATGTCTACGTCACCAACGCCAGCGGCGACAACGTGTCGGTGATCAGCACCAGGACCAACACCATCACCGCCACCATCCCCGCCGGTGACCTTCCCAACGGTGTGGCCATCACCCCGAACGGTCAGCGCGCCTACGTCACCAACCTCAACAGCGGCACCGTGTCGGTGATCGACACCAGGACCAACACCGTCACCACCACCATCCGTGTCGGTACCTGGCCCCGGGGAGTGGCCTTCACCCCTGACGGTGGCCGCGCCTACGTCCCCAACCAGCTGGACAACACGGTGTCGGTGATCGATACCAGGACGAACACCGTCACCACCACCATCGCCGTCGGCGACGGGCCCACCGGTATCGCCATCACTCAGGGATGCCGGAGTCACCTTCGGGGCTGTGGAGAAGGGGGAACGGGGCGGTAGGTCCGGGCGCAGATCTCGGTGTTCCGCGGGGCGGGTTTCCCCCCGACGGCTCGTGCGGCCGAGGCCGGCCAGGACCGCTTCGTACACCCTGGGTGGGGCGCCCGGCGAAGGCTGCCGGACGTCCCACCCCGCGTTGTCGCGGGGGTCCTTGGGCATCCGGAACGCGGCGTCGGTAAGGCCGCCGGACGCGTGCAGGTGTGTCCCGCGGTGAGGCCGATGCCCCGTCGTCCGGTCGCGGTGCGCCGACGCACCGGGCGCGGCCCGCCGCCGCGAGCCCGCCCCGCCCCGCCCCGAAACTCGCGCCCGGCGCGCTACGCGCTCGTACGTTCCGCGTACGCCACCGGGTCCGCCAGCACCGCGCGGACCACCAGCGCCGCCGCGCCCCGCGCCGCGTCTCCCGCCGAGGATGACGCGCGTAGCCGGCCACTGTCGTGCGGCCACAGGCCGGACACCACCCGGTCGGTCAACTCGCCGTCCGCGGGCGGCGACAGCCACGGCATCAGGCTTCGGTAGATCCCGCCGAGCACCACCGCGTCGGGGTCGAAGAGATTCACCGCGCCCGACAGGACCCGGCCCAGCATCCGGCCGGCCTCGCCGATGGCGGCGATCGCGCGCCCGTCGCCGCTCCTGGCCAGGGCCTCCAGCTCCGCGACGCCCGGCACTCCCGCGTTCTCGTCGAGCCCGGCGCCCCGCAGGAGCGCCGACTGACCGGCGTACTGCTCCAGACAGCCACGCGCGCCGCACCGGCACAGCGGCCCGTCGGCGTCGACGACCACATGGCCGATCTCGCCGGCGAACCCGTTGGCGCCGCGCAGCAGTTCACCGTCGAGCACCAGCGCGCCGCCGACGCCGATCTCGCCCGACAGATAGAGGAAGCTGCGGATCCCGCCCAGGCCGCCGAACCACAGCTCGGCGAGTGCCGCGAGATTCGCCTCGTTCTCCGAGCGCACCGGCAGCGGTGTCGCGGCGGGCTGCGACTCGGCCAGCGCCGCCGCGAACAACTCCTCGGCGGGCACCCGGTTCCAGCCCAGGTTGGGCGCCTGGCGAACCGTTCCTCCGGAGACCAGGCCCGGCAGCGCGAGCTGCACCCCGACCGGCGACAGGTCCTGCTCGGCGGCCGAGTCGAGGGTGCGCGCGGCGATCCGGGCGCCGCGGGCGAGGACTTCGGCGGGCGCGGCGCCGCGATTGTCGAGGTGTTCGGTGAGGCGTACACGGTCGGTGCCCGACAGGTCGACCACGCACACCGACACGTAGTCGATGTTGATCTCGACGCCGATACCGGCCGGACCGGAGCGCGTCACCTTCAGTACGGTGCCGGGCCGGCCTGCCTGGCCGCTGAACGTCTTGCCGGACTCGGAGAGGAATCCGCTGTCCAGCAACTGCTCGACCAGCGAGGACACCGCGGCCCGGGTCAGTCCGACCCGCGCCGCCACACCGGCCCTGGTCGCCTCACCCTCGTCCCGCACGGCGCGCAGCACCAGGCTCAGATTGTGCCGGCGCACCGTCTCTTTGTCGGCCTTGGGGCCGAGGGATGTGTGGTTGCTCTTCATGGTGCGGTCGAGCCTATGTGATCGGTATCCGGACGGGCGGCCGGTCCCACGAGATCGATGGCCCGTCCAGCCACTTGTTTAGATTAATTAGTAATAATCGTTGACAGGGTCGGGGAGCAGGGCGACAGTCTTCGTCGTGACCCCAACCTTCGGGAGACATCAGTGACTTCGCATCGGGCCACGGTGGCCGCCGTCGTCGCCGCGCTGTTCGCGGTGGTGACCGTGCCTTCCGCCCAGGCCGTGGACCGGCCCGCCGCCCAGGCCGTGGACCGGCCCACCGTCCGAGCCGTGGACCAGGGCGCCCCCACGTACTACGACAGCGGCCTCGCCCCCACGCCGTACATGGGCTGGAACACCTACTACGGCCTCGGCGCCCCCACCGAGCGCGAGGTCAGGTCGGTCGCCGACCACCTCGTCGGCAGCGGGCTCAGGGACAGCGGCTACGACATCGTCTGGCTGGACGGCGGCTGGCAGGCCGACACCCCGCGCGACAGCGACGGCAGGCTCACCGCGCACCCCGGCCGCTTCCCGTCCGGCATCCCCGCCCTCGTGACGTATCTGCACGAGCGCGGACTCAAGGCAGGCATCTACACCGACGCGGGCACCTACGACGGCGGAAAGAGCTGCGGCCTCGGCAGCCGCGGCCACTACACCGAGGACGCGAAGCAGTTCGCCGGCTGGAAGATCGACGCCATCAAGGTCGACTTCCTCTGCGGGATCACCGCGAAGCTCGACCCGGGCCCCGCCTTCAAGGAGTTCAGCGACGCCGTCGCCACCTCCGGACGCCGGATGCTGCTCAACCTCTGCAACCCGCTGACCGACGACTGGGGCATCCCGCACACCCCCGAGCAGGACGCGCACAACGCGTACGTCTACGGCCCGAGGACCGGCGACTCCTGGCGTACCGGCACCGACGTCGCCTTCGGCACCCCCTCCACCGGCCAGTGGGCCAACGTCCTGCGCAACATGGACGCCAACGCCTGGCACCCCGAGGCCCAGGGGCCGGGGCACTACAACGACCCCGACTACCTCATCCCGATGCGCAAGCTCGAAGACGGCTCGTACGAGCTGACCGAGGAGGAGTCCACCACCCAGCTCGTCATGTGGGCCGTGATGGGCTCGCCCCTGGTCATCGGCTCCGACCCGCGCACCCTGCCGCAGTCGATGATCGACACCCTGCGCAACCCGGAGATCATCGCCGTCGACCAGGACCCGCTCGCCATCCAGGGCGTACGCGTCGCCACCGACGCCACCGGCGACGTCTACAGCAAGCCCCTCAAGGGCGCGGGCAAGCGCGCGGTCGTCCTCCTCAACCGCTCGGACAAGCCCGCGACACGCACCGTGACCTTCGCGGACGCCGGACTGACGGGCGACGTCGCCGTACGGGACGTCCGCGCCCGCGCCGACCGGGGCACGCACAGCGGCTCGTACACCGTCACCGTCCCCGCGCACGGCACCGCCTTCCTCACCCTCGCCGGCCGGGACGACGCGCCCGGCGCCTCGCTCGGTACGCGTTCCACCGCGAGCCCCGCGCTGGTGCGCGACGGCGACCGGCTGACCGCGTTCACCAGGGGCGCGGACGGTTCGCTGCGGCAGCAGAGCGGACGCGACGGGCACTGGTCGTCCCGTACGACCGGCCTCGGCGGCCCGACGCACGGCCGGATCCTCGGCCAGCCCGCGGCCTACGCCTCCGCCGCCGAGCCCGGCCGGATCGACGTCTTCGTCCGCGGCACCGACAACGCGGCCTACCGGCGCGCCTTCACCGACGGCCGGTGGGGAGCCTGGCAGAAGCTCGGCGGCAGCCTCGCCGACGCACCGTCCGTCGCCTTCGAGAGCGCCGACCGGTGGACGCTCCTCGCGCACGACGAGGACGGGCAGATCCAGGCCCGTGGGCCGCGCTCCGGCTGGACGACGCTGGGCACGCCCGAGAAGCGGACCGTGTACGGGCGGCCGTCCGCGGTCGTCGACGGGGCGGGCCGGACCCATGTCGCCGTGCGTACCGCCGAGGACGCCGTGTGGTGGCGGGTACGGGACACGGACGGCACCTGGTCGCCGTGGACCCCGCTGGGCGGGACCGTCAGCGGCAGCCCGACTCTCGTCGCCGTCGACGGAGGCGTGCGGCTGTACGCACGGGCCGGTGACTACACGCTCTGGCAGCGCGCGTACGGCACCACCTGGGGCGACTGGTCGGCTCGCGAGGAGTTCGTCAGCGGCGTCCTCGACGGCGCGCTCGGCGCGACCGCCGGGCCCGACGGCACCGTACTTGCCGCCTTCCGGGGCGTCGACGGCCATGTCCACCAGACCGGCTTCCCCGCCGGTCCGTAACGATCGCCGGCGGCCGGC
>NZ_JARJHW010000058.1:0-39213 GCF_040560175.1 Streptomyces panacea | reverse complement strand
ATGTGTATAAGAGACAGCCCACCGGTGGCGCCCCGGCCCTTCGACCGGTCCCTGCCGCCGGGTGCGGACGGCAAGGCCCCCGGCGCGGACGACTCGAAGCTCGAAGCGGTGCGGAGGAAGATCGACGGGCTGTACGGCAGGGCGGCCTCGGCCACCGACGCGTACAACCTCGCCGAGGAGCGCGCCGACAACCAGTCGGCCGAACTGGTCAGGCTGTCGAGCGAGATCGTCGGCGGCCAGGTCCGGATCGACAGGCTCAAGCGGCAGGCCGGCGCCGCGGCCCGCGCGCAGTACCGCGACGGGGGACTGCCGCCCGAGGCCCGGCTGCTGCTCACCGACGACCCTCAGCTGTTCCTCGACGGCGCGGGCCGCGTCCAGCGGGGCCAGAAGGCGACCAAGGACCTCCTCGGTCAAATGACCGAGGCGCAGGACAACTTGACGGCGTACACGAAGAAGGCCGGTGCCGAGTGGACCAAGCTCGAAGCGAGCCGGGTCAAGCAGGCGAAGGCGAAGAAAGAGATCAACCAGAAGATAAAGGCCGCCAAGAAGATCGAGGCGGGGCTGGAGAAGGAGGAGCGCGACCGGCTGCTGATGCTGGAGCAGCAGGACGCGGCGAAGGAGCAGGAGGCCTGGTTGGGTTCGGGCGCGCTCAAGGACATCAACGGCAAGGCGAGCGCCCAGGGCAAGGAAGCGATCGCGTACGCGACGGCGCAGATCGGCAAGCCGTACGTGTGGGGCGCCGAGGGCCCGGCGTCGTTCGACTGCTCGGGGCTGACCTCCGAGGCGTGGCGGGCGGCCGGCAAGGTCATCCCGCGCACCTCGCAGGAACAGTGGAGGCTGCTCCCCCGTATCCCCGTCGCGCAGATGCGGCCCGGCGATCTGATCATCTACCACCAGGACGCGAGCCATGTCGGCATGTACGTGGGCGACGGCTCCATCGTCCACGCGCCGCGGCCGGGCCGACAGGTCACGCTGACGGGAGCGGGCTCGATGCTGATCCTCGGGGTCGTCAGGCCGGACAAGTAGGACCGGACAAGCGGGGGCCTCGCGACTCCTCGCACGTGATGTTTGTCATGGCCGTTTCGGCTCCCGCGGCGGGCCGATCGTGCCGGATGCGTGGCGGGAAGCGGCATATGGCGCGGGATCTTCTCCGTACGGCGTTCCGTACGCCATTCCTTTCGGGCGTCGGCTACCGCTAGGGTCCCGGTCGGTGGGACGTCGATCGGCGTTCCACCGCGCCCTCGGGGGGAGGGAAGGACTCACAGACCGATGGCCGTACCTGTACCGGTGCCGCGACAGCGCACCGGCTCGACAGTCGAGAGTGCGCCCGCCCCGGAGACCTCCGGCGGAGGCGGCGACCTCACGCTCCTCGTCATCGAGGACGATCCCGCGGGCACCTTCAGCGCACCGGAACTTCCCGACGCGGCGGGCACCCGGGTCCGTATCCGCACCGCGCGCAACCTCACCGAGGCAGAGCGGCTGCTCACCGACGACATCCAGTGCATCCTGGTGGATCTCGCGCTGCCGGGCCGGTACGAGGGCGACCTCGACGGCCTCGCGCCGCTCAAGCACGTGCTGCGGCTCGCGCCCCGCCACGCCGTTCTCGCGCTGGCCGCCGAAGGCGACAGCGAGCGTGCCGCCGCGGCGGTGCGCGTGGGCGCGCAGGACTATCTCTTCCGCGACGAGCTGGACAGCCGGCTGCTGAGCCGCGCCATCCGCTACGCCGTCGAACGCAAGCGCGCGGACGTCGCGCAGCGCCAGCTCACCGAGTCCCGGCTGCGGGCGCAGGAGAACGCCCGGCTGGAGCGCGGTCTGCTGCCCACACCGCTCCTCCAGGGGTCGAACCTGCGTTTCGCCTCCAGATACCGGCCCGGCCGCTCCCGTGCGCTGCTCGGCGGTGACTTCTACGACACGGTCCGTACGCCCGACGGCACGGTCCACGTGATGATCGGCGACGTCTGCGGCCACGGCCCGGACGAGGCCGCGCTGGGTGTGGAGCTGCGTATCGCCTGGCGGGCGCTGACCTTCGCCGGGCTCAGCGGGGACATTCTGCTCTCGACGCTCCAGAAGGTGCTGGAGCACGAGCGGGAGAGCGAGGAGATCTTCGCGACCCTCTGCACGGTCGACATCGCGCCGGACGGCCGGCGGGCGGGCCTCTGCCTGGCCGGCCATCCGTCCCCGCTGGTCGTCCGCGCCGGCCGGGTGCCCGAGCTGCTGCCGTACGACGAGGGCGGCCCCGCCCTCGGCCTGCTGCCGCGCGCCCGCTGGCCGCGCCGCGAGGTCGAGCTGGGTGAGGCGTGGAGTCTGATGATGTACACGGACGGGCTGATAGAGGGCCGCGTCGGGGCGGGTACGAAACAGCGGCTCGGTCAGGACGGCATGGTCGACATGATCACCGGCCTGCTGGCGCGGGGCCTGAACGGCGAGGAACTGCTGGAGGCGGCGGTGGCTCAGGTGCGGGAGCTGAACGGCGGCGAACTGACGGACGACGTGGCCGTACTGCTGCTGGACCGCGGGCGGGTGGCGGAGCGAGCGGTCACCGCCTGAGGTCCGAGCGGGCGGACCGTACGTCCCCGCTCAGCGGCTCGACGACTCAGCGACCACCGTTGTACGGCCCGTACGGCCCGTCGCTGCTGGAGCCGCCGCTCCGGCGTCCCCCACCGCCGCCGCCGACCTGCTTGATCGCGGGGCGCACATCGACGAAGTACACGATGATCGCGATCAGCCCGATGATCGGCAGGAACGACAGCAGCGGGAAGATCAGGCTCACCACGAGGGCGATGCCGAGAATGATCAGCCAGAACGGCTTGGTCTGCTTGTCCGCGGCACGGAAGGCGTCCTCACGCCGGATGAACGCGTCGACCAGCGCGAAGGCGCCGAACACGGTCACCGGGATGCTCAACAGCGCCACAAGCCCGTCGAAGCCAGCCATCAACACGTTGCCCACCGCCCGTTTCTGTCCGAATCATGTGCCGCCAAGGTACCCGTACAACGGTCCGGACACCGCTGTGGTGCCCGGACCGTTGTATTGGCCGAGGTCGCACCGGCCGACGTGCTACTTGCTCGCGGGCGGGGTGGCCTTCTTGGCCGTGGCCGGCTTGCGGGTGGGGGGCGTCTTGCGCGCGGCGGGCTTGGCACCGGTGGCCTTGGCCTCCGGCTTCGCCTTGGCGGCCGCGGGCTTGGCGGCCGCAGGCTTCGCGGCTGCGGGCTTCGCGGGGGCCGGCTTGACCGGAGCCGACTTGGCCGCGGGCTTGGCGGTCTGCTTCGTCTGGGGCTCGACGGCGATGGCGATCTCCGTCATCTCGTCCGCGGCCTCGCCCCGCCAGGTCCGTACGGAGTGCTCGCCGCGCTCGGCGACCTTCTCGTACGTCTCACGGGCCCTGACCGCGTACTCCGCGGCCACGCCCACGCCCCGCAGCGCGAGATCCTGAGCGGTCTCGCCCAGCTTCTTCAGGTCGGTGTCGAGCGACCCGAGAACCTCGGTGACCTTGGACTGGACGGTCGTCTGCGCTTCCTTGGCCTGCGAGGCGACCTTGTCCTGGACGATCTTGGGGTCGGCGTTGCGTACCGCGTCGATACGGCCCGGGGCCTCCGCGCGGAGCTGCTCGATCAGCCCGGGAACCTTCTTGGCCTGCTCGACGGCGAGATCCGCCGTACCGGCCGCGAAGTAGAGGGGGGTCGGGTCGCTGAACGTCTTGCGCAGGTCATCGGCGATGGCCATGACTGTGGTCCTCCGGATCAGTGTGAGGGTGGGGTGGCAGCACCGCCGCCGGCCGTACCGGACGTGTCCTCGTCGGCGTCCCCGCTACCGGTACCGGCGCCCTTACCGGCCGATTCCGCGGTCACCGTCGCTTCCGTGCTCGTCGCGCCGAGCCCGTTCTCCTTGCGGAAGGACTCGTAGATCTGCAGGAGCACCTGCTTCTGCCGCTCGTCTATCGACGGGTCGGCGAGGATGACGGCTCGCGTCTCCAACTCCTCGCGCTCCCGCTCGTCGAGCATCCCGGCCTGCACGTACAGCGTCTCGGCGGAGATCCGCAGCGCCTTGGCGAGCTGCTGCAGGATGTCCGCGCTCGGCTTGCGCAGACCGCGTTCGATCTGGCTGAGATACGGATTGGACACCCCGGCGGCTTCGGAGAGCTGCCGCAACGACAGCTGCGCGTTGCGCCGCTGCTCGCGCAGATACTCACCGAGATTGCCGACGTTGAGTGATGCCATGACTCCAGGGTGCCCACTCTTGCTAACTTTTGCAAGCACCCGCTTGCAAAAGTGTTCCACCCGACACGGCGGCCGTCCGTGCGCGGACGGCTCCCTCCGGTGGTGTCCCGTCTCAGGCCACCCGCTCCGATCTCACCGCACCTGATCCGATGCGGGCCCGCCTTCCACGACTCCGCTGGTGCGGAGCGGGGTGAGACCTCGGCCGGAGCTGCTGTGGCGTGTCTGGCGTTCCCACCACTGGGGGTCGGTGGCCTGCTCGTATTCGCCGCGCAGACCAGCCGGTATCAGGCGCAGGCGTTCGTCGGGGAGAGGTCTGCCGTGAGCTGCGGCCCACGCGGAGATCTCCACGAAGTCGGGGGCCGGTGAGCCCATGATCGCGTATACGGGAAGGGAGTCCTCGGTGAGTACGGTGCGGGGCAGGGAGAGGCCGAAGCGTTCCTCGAAGACGGCCAGGCCGAGGCGTCCGCGATCGCCGTAGTCATCGATGCCGGAATCGCGGTAGTTCTCTCCGTCGGGGTGCAGGATTCCGGCCGCCACGAGGTCGGGCAGGAGCAGGTCGGGCTCGTGACCGTTGCGGTGGCGCTCGTCGCACAGCCCAAATCCGCAGAGGGTGCGGCCGTCGCGCGCGTAACCGACGGTCGTGGGTGGGTGCTCCGAGTTGTAGTGGTAGTGGACGGCTTCCACGCCGGCGCGTGAGACCTCATCCAGTCGGTCGAGGTAGGGGCCGTATGTGATGGCGAACGTCCAGCCGGCGTGCTCGCCGACGCGGACCACGGCGCTGCTCGGCCCACGGTCGGGATAGGCGTCGATGTCAAGATCGGTCATCTCGGCGTCGGTCATCGGTTCCGCCCTCGCCCCGCGCGGCGCCCCCATACGAAGCGCCAGTTCCTCGGCGTCGATGCCGCGGGCGAAGTGCACATCCAGCATCCACCCGGAACTCGCCGTCGCGCCGACCATCCACTGAATGCCGTCGTCCACGTGCTCTCCCTCCGGAAACGAACAGGCCCCCTGCCTGTTCGAGATGACCTTATGGCGACCCTCTGACATCCCGGCCGCCCCTTGGCCTTGCCCTGCACGCGGCTCGGGGTTCGGGGTTCGGGGTTCACGGTTCGGGGTTCGGGGTTCGTCGGCAGGAGCGGAGGCGTACCCGTACGTTGGACCGGGTATGCGCGATCGGCACCTCACGCGGACCGTCGACCGCTAGCGTCGGGCCCATGATCGTATGGCTCAACGGCACCCACGGCGCGGGCAAGACGACGACCAGTGCGCTCGTGCAGCGACTCCTCCCGGATTCACGGGTGTTCGACGCCGAGAAGGTCGGCGAGACACTCATGGACATCACGCCCGGACTGCCGCGGACGGACAACTTCCAGCACTGGCCGCCGTGGCGGCCACTCGTGGTCGAGACCGCCCGTCGCGTACTCGACTACACCGGCGGCACCCTGGTGATGCCCATGACTGTCCTGGTCGAGGAGTACTGGCGAGAGATCAGCGCAGGACTCGCGCAACATGCCATCCCGGTAAGGCACTTCGTCCTCCACGCCGATCAGGACACCCTCCGGGGGCGTATCGACGGGGACACCGTTCTTGGCCCCTCCACCTTCCGTCTCGAATACCTTGAGCCCTACGCCGAGGCGGCCCGCACCTGGCTGCACAGCGAGGCCGAGGTCGTCGACACCACGCACCTCACGCCCGCCGAGGCCGCCCAGCGGATCGCGGAGGCCGTCAAGGGCTGAGGCCTACCCGCCCACGGGAATCTCCGCCGGCGGAACCGGGTTGGCCGCCGCGACGACGATTGCCGGCAGCTGGACCGCGGTCCGCCGTGGGAGGGGCCGGAGCCTTGATCCGCGGCCTGGAGCGGGAACTCGGCGTGGAGCTGTTCGCCCGTACGCCGACCGGGCCGGTGCCCACGATCACGGGAAGGACCGGCTCAGAGCGATCCGCTCGCGTTGACGCTCTCGGTTCCCAGTACGTTCAGCAGAGCCAGAGCCTCGGCGTCACGGGATCCGACCGGCGCGCTGTAGAGCACGAGGTTCTGGTCGCGGTCCGTGAGGGCGAGCGAGTCGCAGTCGACGGTGATCTCCCCGACGGCCGGGTGACGGAACGTCTTCGTGAGCATCTGCGCGGCCTGCACGTCGTGCCGCTCCCAGAGCCGGGCGAACTCGGGGCTGCCGTCGAGGAGTTCGTCGACGAGCCCGGTGACCGCGGGGTCGGACGGGTACCGGGCGAGGGTGGACCGGAGCCCCATGACGACATGGTGCCGGAACTCCGCGGCGTCGGAGACCCCGTACAGCGGCGTATCGGCGCGCGGCGACGCGAGGAACGCACGGCGAGCGAGATTGCGGTCCTGCGGGGCGAGTTCGGCGAAATCCTCCATGAGCGCGGCCGCGAGATGGTTCCACGCCAGCACCTCGAACGCGGCGGATGTCACGAAGGCGGCCGTCTGCGGCAGCCGTTCGAGGAGCGCGAGGATGCTGGGGCGGACGTCGCGCCGATGGGTGCCGGTACGGTTCGGCGCGGTGCCCGCGAGGGCGTGGAGGTGATCGGACTCGGCGTCCGTGAGCCGCAGCGCGCCTCCGATCCCTGCGAGCACCTCGCCCGACGGGCGCGGCGCCCTGCCCTGCTCCAGCCGGACGTAGTACTCCGTGGAGATGTGCGCGAGCACCGCCACCTCCTCACGGCGCAGACCCGGCGTCCGGCGTCGCGAGCCCGAGGGGAGGCCGACGTCCTCGGGCCGGAGCCGCTCGCGGCGGCTACGGAGAAACGCTCCCAGCTCCTGCTTGTCCATACCCCCAGTCTGCGCGCCGCGCGGCGGCGGATCCTGGTACCGGCTGTGCCTGTATCCGGATCCGGGCCGCCGCGAGGCTGTCGGTATGACGAACAACATCGACACCACCCCCATCGGACTGCTCACCGGCAAGGTCGTGCTCATCACCGGCGCCAGCCGGGGCATCGGGGCGGCAGCGGCCCGCCTCTTCGCCGCCGAGGGCGCCGCCGTCGTGCTCGCCGCCCGGGGCACCGACGCACTCGACCGCATCGTCACCGAGATCCGCGCCGAGGGAGGCGTGGCCGACGCCGTCACCCTGGACCTCGCCGACCGTACGAGCGTCCGCGCGGCGGTCGACCGCGTCGAGGAACTGCACGGCAGGCTCGACGGCGCCTTCAACAACGGCGCGGCCATCCAGCGTCGGCCCGGCCCGCTCGACACCACCACCGACGAAGACATCGACGAGCAGTTCGCCGTGAACTTCCGCTCGCACTGGACCGCCATGACCGCCGAGGCCGCGCTCATGCGCCGGGGCGGCGGCGGGGCGATCGTCAACACCTCAAGCATCGGCAGCCGCCGCGCGAACCCGGAGCTTCCCGCGTACGGCGCGATGAAGCGCGCGCTCAACAGCATCACCGAGACCGCCGCGGTCAGCTGGGCCCGTGACGGCATCCGGGTGAACGGCATCACCCCCGGCGGCACCGCGACGGAGATGATCGACTCGTGGGAGGCGGCGTCCCCGGGCCTTGTCGAGCGCCTGGAGCAGGCCATCCCGCTCGGCCGCATGGCCGAGCCCCGCGAGGTCGCCGAGGCGGCGGCGTGGCTGCTCAGCGACCGGGCCTCGATGGTGACCGGCGCGCTGGTGCCGGTGGACGGCGGCGCCGGCGCCTGAACGGGACGGCCCGTCCGCCGGTGGTGACTCCGGAGTGCGGAACGGGGTGCGGCAGCCGCGCATGGGTTGAGGTCTCGGCGCGACCGCCCGTCCCGGCGATCAGAAGTTGACACGAACACTGTTCGCACATAGAACAGTGTTCGTGCGCGGGCACGGAGTGACCGACGAACACGCGGCGCCGACAGGGGTGTTGGTACGTCCTGACGGGGTGGTCGCCTGGGCCTCGGACGCGACCGACGCGACCGGCACCACCGGCACCGCTGCCGTCGCCGGCCTCGAAGCCGCTCCGCGCCGGTGGACCGGTGCGCCGTCGTCCTCACCCGAGCAGGAGCGGCTGGGCTGAGTCCCTTCCCGGATCAGGCCGCCGGCGGCTGTCCGCCGCCGCGATCGGTGCGACGGGCGCCCGCGAAGATGGTCACCATGCTCGCCACCTCGTCGGTGACGCTCTGGCGCCACACGTGCCGCCCCTGGCGGCAGCGGCCGGAGATGATGCCGTGGAGCGCGGTCCACAGTTGTTCGGCCCGTTCCAGGGTGTCGGCCTCGTCGGCGGTGGGGTCGGCCGCTCGTAGGTCCTGGGCCATGGCGGCGGTGCGGTCCTCCATCCAGGTGCGGACGGCGTCGGTCTCCTTCAGCCAGTCGACGCTTTCGAAGACCAGTTGGTACGGCCCCGGATGCGCCAGCGCCCAGTCGACGTACGTCTGCGCGAAGGCGTCCAGGCGGTTCCGCGGCCCGGTGGCGGCCTCGATCGCCGCCTCGGCCCTGTCCCGGGCCTCGGTGAAGTGCTGTTCGAGCACGGCCTCGATGAGTGCCGTCCATGAGTCGAAGTGCAGGTAGACGGCGGTCGCCGAGACGCCGCAGGCTCGGGCCACGGCCCGCAGCGACGGGGCGGGGGTCGGGCGCGGTTCCCGTAGGAGTGCCGAGGCGGCATCGATCAGGGCCTGCCGCAGGTCACGGCCGCCCTTGTCCGCTGTGCCGACGGTCATCCGCCATCCTCCGCACGTCTTTCGCGCTTGGCCCGCGCTTGCTCCGCGCTTCGGTTGGCGCCTCTTCCGGCCTTGCTGGTTAACGGGTGTCAATGTACCGTGCCGACCGTGGACTTAACACCTGTCAACTCAAGAGGAGCAGTCATGCCGAGGACCACGGTCGTCACCGGAGCGAGTTCGGGCATGGGCGAGGAGTTCGCCCGCCGCTTCGCGCGACAGGGCGACGACGTGGTCCTGGTGGCCCGGCGCCTGGAACGGCTCGAAGACCTCGCGGCGGAGTTGCGGGAGCGGTACGCGGTGACGGTGACGCCCGTCGCCCTGGACCTCACCGGGCCCCGGCCGGGCTCCGTGCTGCGCGCCCGGCTCGCCGAACGGGGCGTCGTCGCGGGCGCGTTGGTGAACTGCGCGGGCTACGGCCGGACCGAACCGTTCGCACAGGCCGACGCGGACGACGTCGCCCGGCAGATCGCCGTGGACGTCACCGCCCTGACCGATCTGACGAAGGCGTTCTGGCGCGACCTGCTCGACGCCGAAGCGGGTCTGCTGATCAACGTGGCCAGCCTGACCGGCTACGCGCCCATGCCCGGAATGGCCGTCTACGCGGCGGCGAAGGCCTTCGTGCTCTCCTTCACCGAAGCCCTGTGGGCCGAGACCCGCGACAGCCGGCTTCGCGTCCTGTGCCTGTCACCGGGCCCCACCAGCAGCGAGTTCTACCAGGCCTCGGGCACCCCCACCGGGGGCGTCCGCTTCCAGACCCCCGAGCAAGTCGTCGACAGCGCCTTCCGCGCCCTGGGCACCGGCCGCCCCACCGTCGTGTCGGGGCGCGCCAACGCCCTTGCCGCCGCCCTGATGCACACCCTGCCCAGAAGGTTCGTGCTCGCCCTCACGGCACGCCGGGCCCCGAAACCGTCCGGACCCTGACACCACCGCCGACGAGCCGGCCGACGCGGCCCGTACCGGCTCCGGCCCCTGTCGAGTCCGCGGCCTCCTCGGCAAGCGGGGCGGACGTGCGCGCGTGCGCGCGGCGCCGAAGGCCGGCGGTTAGCGCGTGTCCTGCCGCGCGGCGGCGAGGGCCGCGTCCGTGTCGGCCGTGGCCAGGTCGGCGTTGATGTGTGCGCCGGCCAGGGCGCCCGCGGCGGCGGAGGCGCCGACCTGGGCGGCCGGGTCGGTGGCGTTGCCGGCCACCCATACGCCCGGGACCCGCGTGGTCCCGGCCGTGCCGGTGGCGAAGTGGCGGCCCATGCCGCCCGGCAGGTCCTCCATCGGCAGATTCAGACCGGCCAGGCCGTCGGTACGGGCCACCATGCCGGTCGCCACCGCGACGACGCGGCGGGCCACGAACCGCCCGTCGGTCAGCCGCACGCCCGCGATGTCGCCGTCCTGGGTGGACTCGACCGCTGCCACCGGGGTGTCGACGACGCGGATGCCGCGGGCGGCGAAGCGCGCCCGGGTCTCCTCGTCCGGGCCGGTGCCGCGGGTGAAGTAGACGAGGTCGTCGGTCAACTGCCGGAACAGCAGGGCGTGGTGGACGGACGCCGGGCCGACGGCCAGGATCCCGATCGGTTCGTCGCGCACCTCCCAGCCGTGGCAGTACGGGCAGTGCACCACACCGTGCCCCCAGTGCTGGGCCAGCCCGGGAACGTCGGGCAGTACGTCGCGCAGTCCGGTGGCGACCAGCAGCCGGCGCGCCCGCAGGGCGCCGCCGTCGGCGAGCGTGACGGTGAAGCGCGGATCACCCTCGGCGGAGGGGTCGGCCGGGGCGGCGCCGATCACTTCGCCGGCCATCACCTCGCCGCCGTAGCCGCGCACCTCCTCGCGCCCCCGGCGCAGCAGGTCCGCCGGCGGAACGCCCTCCTGGCCGAGGAGGCCGTGCACGCCGTCGGCGGGCGCGTTGCGGGGCGTACCGCCGTCGATCACGACGACGGAGCGGCGGGAGCGGGCGAGCATCAGCGCGCCGTTCAGGCCCGCGGCGCCGCCGCCGATCACGACGGCGTCAACGGTCTCGTGCTCAACAGTCGTTACGGGCATGACGTACGTCTCCTCGCGGTGGGCGGGCCCCGAGCGAACCCTCGTACGACCACACTTGGCACCGTTTGCGCATGACGCATAAGATGTTGCCTATGACGCAAGACGATGGAGATCTGGACAGCCTGGTACGCAAACGGGTCCGCGCCCTGCGCGTGGCGCAGGGCTTGTCCCTGGACGAGCTGGCCACCCGCGCCCGCCTCAGCCCTTCCACGCTCAGCCGGATCGAGAACGGTCAGCGCCGCCTCGCTCTCGACCAGCTCGTCACCCTCGCCCGCGCCCTGGACACCACCCTCGACCAACTGGTCGAGACGGCCACGGACGACGTCATCTCCAGCCCGACGATCGACTCCGCACGCCAGCAAATGCGCTGGCCCGTCCGGGCGGACCCCGGCCTGACCGTCATCCGTCAGCGCATGACGGACCCACCGCCCGACAGCCCCTCCGGCATGCGCGCCCACCCGGGCCGCGAATGGCTCGTCGTCCTCTCCGGCACCGCCGTCCTGCTCCTGGGCAACCGGCGCCTGCGGGTGGAGACCAACCAGGCCGCCGAGTTCCCCACGATGCTGCCGCACGCGATCGGCGCCGAAGGGGGACCGTGCGAGATCCTCGGCATCTTCGACCGCGATGCCCGCAGGGGCCACCAACGCAACGACGACAGCCCGTCGCGCTGACGGCCGCTTGCGCGGCGAGCAGGCCAGACGCCGCCTTCTTGCTGTTCCGGGAAGCGACCGGGCGGCACGCTCATGATCCTTTTAACGTGGGCGCCATGACACACGCCGCGCACGACGCCGACGCCCACGTCCACGCACACACCGACGCCCACGTCCACGCACACACCGACGCCCCCGGCCAGGACGACCAAGCGGAGATCCTCGACCTGGACGCCGAGGTGCTGGCCGAACACATCGCCTCCATCACCGCATGGCTGCCCGTCAAAGCCGACCCCCGCCACATCGTGGATCTGGGCTGCGGAACCGGGGCCGGCACCCTCGCCCTGCTCAAGCGCTTCCCCGAGGCCGAGGTGACCGCCGTCGACACCTCGACCAGCCACCTGAACCGCCTGCGGCACAAGGCCGGGGCAGCCGGTCTCACCGATCGGGTACGCATCGTTCAAGCCGACCTCGACGGGGCCTGGCCGGAGCTCGGCACGCCCGAACTCGTATGGGCGTCAGCCTCCATGCACCACATGGCCGACCCCGACCGCACCCTGCGCGAGGTCCACGAAACGCTGGCCCCCGGCGGGCTGTTCGCCGTCGTCGAACTGGCGGGCTTCCCGCGCTTCCTGCCCGAAGATGCCCCGGCGGACCGTCCCGGACTCGAAGAACGCTGCCACACGGCGATCGACCGCCACCATTCCGAGCACCTGCCCCACCGTGGCGCCGACTGGGGCCCCAAGCTGACCGCCGCCGGCTTCACCGTCGAGGGCGAACGCACCATCACCGTCAACCTGGGTCCGCCCCACACCGAGGCCGTCGGCCGCTACGCGCTCAGCAGCCTGACCCGCTTGCGGGGCGGCGTCGCCGAGGACCTGACGCCCGAAGACCTCACCGCGCTCGACCGACTGCTCGACACCGCGAGCCCCCACAGCATCCTGCGCCGCGACGACCTGACGGTGCGCACCGAGCGCACGGTGTGGGCGGCACGCCGTCTCTGAACACCGGTACTCCGCACGGCACTTGGCCCGCCCGCACGGGCGTCCCCACCTGCGACAAGGGGCCGTGTGACCGCTCCGGACGGAGCAGAACAACGGCCGGGGCCCAGGGCCTGCCGTCCGGATCTTTCCACCGCCCGACTTCGGCCAGATCCGCGGGACACGCGGGGAGGCGGGCACCGGATCCGGCCATCGACGGCGGGACGTATTGCCCGCCTTGTGCGGCTGTGCGAAGTTGCCGTCGAGTAAGAGACCGGACCAAAGGGGGAGAATCGTATGCGTACCAGAATCTGGGCCGTAGGCGTGGCGCTGGGAGCCGTCATGCTCGCCGGGGGTGCCGTCGCGGCACCCGCCTCGGCCGCCGCGTCAGCACCCGTCCTCGTCGGTTACTACGACACCATCGACGAGTGCTTCGAGGTGGGTCAGACACAGGTCGGCGAGCACGCGTGCGTCCGCACCGGCGCCAGGTGGGCACTGTACGTCTACCCGTAACGGAGCGGATGTCGTCCTTCGCCGCAGCCGTTCCGGACGGAAGCGCAGACGGGCGGGCGGACGGTTCTCGCCGTCCGCCCGCCCGTCCGCCCGCCCGTCCGCCCGCCCGTCCGTCCGCCCCGCTCACCGCGCGAGCACGACCGGTTCAGACGGTCTGCTTCTCCCGTCCCTGCGATTCCTGCCCCTGTTCCTGTTCCTGCTTCTTCTCCTTCTCCTTCTCGTTCTCCTTCGCTTCGGGAGTCGGAGTCGGAGCCGCCTGTACGGCGCCCGAGACCGCCTGCACGGCCTGCGCCGCCTCGGCGGGCGTGGCGCGTTCGAGGAAGCGGAGCAGTTCGACGGGGAAGGGCAGAACGAGCGTGGAGTTCTTCTCCGCGGCGACAGCCACCACGGTCTGCAGCAGCCTCAGTTGAAGCGCGGCGGGCTGGCCGGCCATCTGGCGGGCCGCCTCGGAGAGCTTCTTCGACGCCTGTAGCTCCGCGTCCGCGTTGATCACCCGCGCGCGGCGCTCACGGTTCGCCTCGGCCTGGCGCGCCATCGACCGCTTCATGGTCTCCGGCAACGACACGTCCTTGATCTCGACCCGGTCGATCTGCACGCCCCAGCCGACGGACGGGCTGTCGATCATCAGCTCCAGGCCCTGGTTCAGCTTCTCGCGGTTCGAGAGCAGATCGTCCAGCTCGCTCTTACCGATGATCGACCGCAACGACGTCTGTGCCATCTGCGACACCGCGAACCGGTAGTCCTCGACACGGATCAGCGCTTCCGCCGCGTCGACCACCTTGAAGTAGATGACCGCGTCCACGCGCACGGTGACGTTGTCGCGCGTGATGCCGTCCTGCGCGGGGACGGGCATCGTCACGATCTGCATGTTGACCTTGCTCAGCCTGTCCACGAACGGGACGATCAGCGTGAACCCTGGCCCTCGGATGCCCTCGCGCAGCCGGCCGAGACGGAAGACCACGCCTCGTTCGTACTGCTTGACGACCCGGGCGGCTGCCAGCGCGTAGATCGCGCACGCGCATATCACCGCTATGACCGCTACGACCACTTCCTCGCCCATGATCAACCCCTGACGCCGGATCGAGGTATCAATACCCACGATATGCCTCAAATGCCCTAATGGTCGATCGCTGCCGAGCCTCCCCGGCGACCGCGACCGCCTCCCACCGGACAGGAACGGGGGCCGACTGCGCCTACTCCGTGGGGAGCAGGGGCTTCCGCGCGACGAATCCCCACTGGTCCACGGGCTCGGGTGCCGGTTCGGTCGGGTGCCAGAGGGAGATGGGGCCGACCGGGGCGAGGAATTCGAGGCCGGTACCGGCGGGCTCCAGTTGGGCGGCCGTGCGGAGATGGACCGGCGGGCCGCCGCCCGCCGCGTACGCCGCGGCCGCCGCCCGCATGTCCGGGGTGTCGAACGAGTCGCAGATGGCGAGATAGCTGCCGGGCGCCATGGCGCGCATGTAGCGCCGGGCGATCTCGCTCGCCTCAGCGGGGTCCTCGATGTGCCCGAGCATGGACAGCATCAGGACCGTGACGGGCCGGTCCAGGTCGAGGATCTTGCGGGCTTCGTCGAGGACTTCCTGGACGTCGCGGACGTCGGCGTCCACATAGTTGACGGCGCCTTCGGGGGATCCGATGGTCTTCAGCGCGCGTGCGTGTTCGAGGACGGTCGGGTCGTTGTCGACGTACACGATCCGCGCGCTCTTCTCGATGGCCTGCGCGACCTGGTGGGTGTTCGGATCGACGGGCAGCCCGGTGCCCAGATCGAGGAACTGCGCGATGCCCGCCCGTGCGGTGTGGTCCACGACCCGCTCCAGAAAGGCCCGTGAGGCGCGGGCCGCCGCCGGGACAACGGGGAAACTGAGCCCGATCGCGTCGGCCAGTTCCTTGTCCGCCTCCGTGTAGATCCGGCCCCCGCCCAGGCAGCACCAGGTGCCCGCCGACGACGGGCCTTTCGGCTGAAGGTCGCGCTCGCTCATATAAGCCAGTCTCCCCGCTATCGGTTCGGCAGGCGCTCCTGGACCAGGGTCGCCGAGGGCGGTCGTGACGTCCACGCTCCGCCCCCCTCACTGTCAGTGGCGGTCTGTACGCTCGCGGGCATGGTCAGTGATCCCGGCTTCACCTGCTCATGCTGCGGGCAGCACCACGCCGAGCCCCCCATGAGCTACTCCACCATGGCGCCCGACGTCTGGGACGAGAGCTGCGCCGACGACCCGGACAGCATGCTCTCCTCGGATCAGTGTGTCGTCGGAGCGAAGCACTACTTCGTCAAAGGTCTGATCGAGATACCCGTGATCGGCGGTGACGAGTCCTTCTCCTGGGGTGTCTGGGTCTCCCTCAGCGGGGACAATTTCGCGCGGGCGCTCCAGGTCTGGAACAGGCTGGGTCGCGAGTCCGAGGAGCCGTATTTCGGATGGCTGACCACCGAGCTGGCTCTGTACGCGCCCAGCACCATCAATCTGCGCACGCATGTCCACACGCGTCCGGTCGGGGAGCGCCCCCTCATCGAGCTGGAGCCGACCGACCATCCCCTGGCCGTCGAGCAGCGCAGCGGAATCACACGGGAGCGGATACGGGAGATCACGGAGGCCGTTCTGCATCCGGGCGGCACCGGCGGCTCCGGTGGCACTGGCGGCGCCGGCGGCACCGGGCGCATATAGCGTGGCCGGCGTGCCCTCCCGTCCGGCACAGTGGCCCCGTGAATCCTCGCCCCGACTTCATCCCCGGCCTCGGCCTCTCACGGATCCTGTACGAGGAGGCGGTACGGCCCATCCTCGACAGTGCGTATCCCGGGCTGCGTTACGCCGCCGCGCGCGTCGGCTCCGGCTCCGAGGTACTCGGGTTCGACTCGGCCCGGTCCGCCGACCACGAGTGGGGGCCGCGCCTGAATCTGTTCCTCACGCCGGGCGAGGCCGCCGAGCACGGGGCGGATCTGCGTCGGCTGCTCGCGGTACGGCTGCCCAAACACGTACGCGGCTGGCCCACGCACTTCCGGCACCATGACCCCGAAGTCCCCATCGGGACAATGGAGTTGACGGAAGGGGAGGTCGACCACCGGGTCTCGGTCGACGATGTCGGCGACTGGCTGCGGACCGAGCTGGGAGTGGCGGCGGCGGAGCCGTCCGTACGCGACTGGCTCGCCATGCCCCAGCAGCGCCTCGCGGAGGTCACCGGCGGCGCCGTGTTCCACGACGGACTCGGCACGCTCGGCGCTGCGCGGGCGGGGCTGGCGTGGTACCCGGATCAGGTGTGGCGCTATCTGCTGGCCTGTCAGTGGCAGCGGATCTCCCAGGAGGAGGCCTTCGTCGGCCGTTGCGCGGAGGCGGGTGACGACCTCGGGTCGGCGGTCGTCGCGGGGCGGCTGGTGCGCGATCTGATGCGGCTGTGCCTGCTGTTGGAGCGGACGTACGCCCCGTACGGCAAGTGGCTCGGCAGCGCCTTCGGGCGGCTCGCGGTCGCCGGGGAGCTGACGCCGTCGCTGGCGGGCGCCCTGGCGGCGACGGAGTATCCGGCGCGGGAGCGGCATCTCGGTGACGCGTACGAGTTCGTGGCCACGCTCCAGAACGGGACCGGTCTCGCGGAGCCGCTGGACCCGGCGCGCCGGCCGTACCACGACAGGCCGTTCCAGGTGCTGCGCGCCGACCGGTTCGCACGGGCCCTGGCGGCGACCGTCACCGAACCCGAGTTGCGCGGCCTGCCGCTCACCGGCGGGGTGGATCAGTGGGCGGACAGCACGGACTTCCTCGGGCTGAACGGCCCCCGACGCGCCGCGATCGACGCCCTCCCCCTCACCCCGTCTCCCTGACGACCGCGTTCCCGGCCGCCGCCGGCGCCGCCGCCGCTCGCGGGCGGAAGAACTCCCGTACGTCCGCCACCAGCAGCTCCGGCACCTCCAGCGCCGCGAAATGGCCGCCCCGGTCGTACGAGGTCCAGCGCGTGATGTTGTTCGTCAGCTCCGCGATGTGGCGCAGCGGGATGAAGTTGTCGTGCGCGAAGTCGGCCAGCGCGGTCGGGACCGTGGACGGGTCGGGCGGCGAACCCCAGTAGGCGGCGTGCGCCCGCTCGTAGTAGATGCGGGCGGACGAGCCGATGGTGCCGGTCAGCCAGTACAGCATCACGTTCGTGAGCAGCCGGTCGCGGTCGATGGCGCCGTAGGGACGGCCGTCCGTCGTGTCGGCCCATTCGTGGAACTTCTCGGCGATCCAGGCCAGTTGACCGACCGGCGAGTCCGTCAGGCCGTAAGCCAGCGTCTGCGGGCGCGTCGACTGGATGTCGGCGTATCCCTGGCGGTCCCGGGCGAACTCCCGCCCCCGCTCCCAGGACGCCCGCGTACGCCGTCGCTCCTCCGGGCTCAGCGGGGCCAGTTCCGCCTCGGTCGGCTCATGCGTCTGGCCGCCGCCCGGCAGCAGATTGAGGTGTACGCCGATGACATCGCCGGGCCGGATGCGGCCCAGCTCGCGGGAGATGGCCGCTCCCCAGTCGCCGCCCTGGGTGCCGTACCGCTCGTAACCCAGCCGCTCCATCAGTACGGCGAACGCCTCGGCCACCCGCCGGAACTCCCAGCCCTTCTCCCGCGTGGGACCCGAGAGACCGAAGCCGGGGATGCTCGGCAGCACCAGGTGGAACGCGTCGGCCGGGTCGCCGCCGTGCGCACGCGGGTCGGTGAGCGGGCCCGCCACGTCCGCGAACTCGACCATCGAGCCCGGCCAGCCGTGCGTCATGATCAGCGGCGTCGCGTCCGGTTCCGGCGACCGGATATGGGCGAAGTGGATGTTCGCCCCGTCGATGGTGGTGGTGAACTGCGGCCACCGGTTCAGCTCCGCCTCGGCCGCCCGCCAGTCGTACATGTGCCGCCAGTGGTGCGCCAACTCCCGCAGGTGGTCGAGCGGGATGCCGTACGCCCAGCCCGCCCCCGGCAGCTCGTCGGGCCAGCGGGTGCGGTCGAGACGGTCGTGGAGATCGTCCAGGTCAGCTTGGGGAATGTCGATGCGGAACGGCTCGATACGGGACGGGGCGATACGGGACGGGGCGGCGGAGCTCATAGTCGCGCATGGTAATTCCGGCGCGGTGCGGAGGCTCGTGGATATCCGGGCTCGTGGATGTATCCGCCTTGACCTTCACACCGATGTCAATGTTTGAGCCTGTGGCCATGGACAACGAACTCTTCGACTACAGCCCGATCGTGGAACGTCCGCCCATCCAGTGGCCGAACGGCGCCCGTATCGCCTTCTACGTGGGGCTCAACGTCGAGCACTACCAGGTCGACCGCCCCTCCACGAGCATATTCGCGGGCACCGCCGGCCTGGCGCCGGACCCCTTGAACTACGGCTGGCGCGACTACGGCCCCCGGGTCGGCGTCTGGCGGCTGATCGACAGCCTCGACCGGCACCGCGTACGGGCGAGCGTGATGCTCAACTCCGACGTCGGCACCCGCTACCCGCAGATCGTCCGCGCGGGCCGCGACCGGGACTGGGCGTGGATCGCGCACGGCAGGAACAACTCCATCTTCCAGGCCGACATGACCGAAGACGAGGAGCGCGCCTATCTCACCGATGTGGTCGACACCATCGAACGGGACACCGGCCGGCGCCCGCGCGGCTGGCTGGGTCCCGCGCTCACCGAGACGTTCCGAACCCCCGCGCTGCTGGCCGAGTTGGGCCTGGGCTACCTGCTGGACTGGTCGAACGACGACCAGCCGTACCGGCTCAACGTTCCCGGCATGCTGAGCGTCCCGTACTCCATCGAGGTAAACGACATCAGCCTGTTCGTCGGCAAGAGCCTCAGCGGTCCGGACTTCGTGCGGATCGTCAAGGATCAGCTGGAGCAGTTGTACGAGGACGCGGCGGACAGCGGCCGGGTGATGTCGCTGGTACTGCATCCGTTCGTCATCAACCAGCCGTTCCGGCACAGGTATCTGGACCAGGCGCTGGAGCACATCGCGAACCACCCGGGCGTCTGGCTGACGACGAGCGACGAGATCGCCGAGCACTACGACGCCCACCACGCGCGGCCCGCGCGGTGAAGTCGGGCGCGGCGTACGGGTGTTCCGCCCTACCGTTCGCCGCATGGACCGGAAGACCAGCGCGACCGACGCGGCCGGCACGCCTTCGGCGGTGACCCACGCACGCGCCCTGTGGACCGAACTCGCCGGTGCGCCAGCCGAGTTCACCTCCCCCGCCGCCGTCGTGGTCGCGCCCGGCTCGCTGCTCTCTCCGCCGGGCTGGGCCGGGATCGTACGGATCGGCGACGCCGCCGTCGTCACCGCGCCGGACGCGCGGCTCCGGTGCTCGACGTACTGGGGCCCGCCGCGCTCTGCTACCTGGACCGGGGCCGGGACTCGTTCGTACCCGCGAACGCTTCGCACGCGCTCGGCTTCCGGGAGCTGGGCGCTCAGCTCAGCGTGCGGATATAGGTCGTTCCCGGGCGGCCGTTGATCTCGATCTCGCCGGTGGTCACGAATCCCGTGCGTGTGAGCACGGCGCACGAAGCGGCGTTGTCGTCGGTCGTCATCGCGCGCAGCGCCGTCAGCCCGTACGTCTCGGCGGCCAGCACACAGATCCGCCGGACGGCGTCCGTCGCCAGGCCCTTGCCGGCCGACCTCTCCCCGATCCGGTACCCCAGCTCGGCCGAACCGTCCGCCACGTCGACGAGGTTGACGCGCCCGACCACCTCGCCCGCCGTATTGCCGTCGCCGCTCACCAGCACGTGGAAGTAGCACAGCCCGGTGGCCTGTTCGGCGAGCAGGGCCGCGTGCCGCTCGCCGAAACCGGTGAAGTACGAGTCACCCCGGTCGGGAATCGACGCGGCGAAGTAGGCCCGGTTCTCCCGCTCGAACGCGAGCAGTGCCGGGGCGTGGTCGAGTCGGAGCAGCTGAAGTACGGGCATGCGTGCACGGTACCGGGCACCCAGCCGACGCGGCCGGGCCGCCGTATTTCGATGGGCCCGCCCGGCGGCCACGAGTACCGTTCCGTCGCGTGACAGCAGACCCGGACACAGCCCCCGACGCGACCCCCGGCAGGGACCGCGACGCAGACCTCGATCATGAACTGGTCGACGCGGCGACCCGCCTCGTCGTGGCCCATGCCAGGGGCGACGACCACACCGTGGCCTGCGCCGCCCGCGACCGTGACGGCCGGATCGTCACCGGTCTGAACGTGTACCACTTCACCGGCGGCCCCTGCGCCGAGCTGGTGACCATCGGCGCGGCGGCGGCCGTCGGCGCGTACGACCTCGTCACGGTCGTGGCCGTCGGGAACGACGGGCGGGGAGTGCTGCCGCCGTGCGGGCGCTGCCGGCAGGTGCTGCTGGACTACTTCCCGCACGTCAAGGTCGTCGTGGGGACGGAGAACGGCCTGCGGACCGTGCCGGTACGGGAGCTGCTGCCGTACGCCTACGAGCTTTCCGAGAACACGGCCGATCCCGCCACGCCCCGGCCACCGGACCAGCAGGCCCCGCAGTCCTAGAAAGGCAACTCCGCGCTGTGCAGCACGTGCAGCCGTGAGACCGCTCTCGTCAGCACCACGTACAGCCGGTGCGCGCCGCGTCGTTCGGATGCCGCGATCGTGGCCGGTTCGACGGCGACGACGTGGTCGTATTCGAGGCCCTTGGCGAGCGAGGCGGGCAACAGCGTGAGGCGGGCGCCCAGTTCGCCGGGGGACGCGGGCGCCAGGCCCGCCCCGGCCAGTGCCTCGCGCAGGCGCGCGATGTCGGTGTCGGCGGCGATGACGGCGACCGACCCCTCGTACGGCAGCGCCGCGCGTACCGCCTCGACCACGGCCGCGCCCATCCCCGCCGCCTCCGGCACCTTCTGGACGCGCAGTTCGCCGTCCGCGCGCAGCGACCTGGCGGGCGGCAGATCCACCTCCAGGGTGCCGAGCAGCCGGTTCGTCAGCGAAACGATCGCGCCGGGTACACGGAATCCGACGGTCAGTTGAGCGATGGAGGCGTCGGGCGCCCCCAGATGCGCGAGGTGTTCCCGCCAACTGCGGGCGGCCCATGGGGTGGTGCCCTGCGCCAGGTCGCCGAGCACGGTCAGCGAGCCGAATCCGGCGCGGCGGGCGATGGCCCGGCACTGCATCGGGGAGAGGTCCTGGGCCTCGTCCACCACGATGTGGCCGTAGCCGTCCTGGCGTTCGAGGAGTCCGGCCACCTCGTCGAGGAGCAGCAGATCGGCGGCGGACCACGGGGCCGTACGCGCGGAACGGGGCCGCGCCCACGTCAGCGCGCGCCGCTCCTCCGCGTCGAGGATGCCGTCGGCGGCGTCGGCCGGATCCGACAGCAGCTCGGCGACGACCTCCTCCGGGCTCACCTTCGGCCAGACCTCGTCCACGAACGCGGAGACCGGCCGCGCGCGGGAGATCTTCTGGAGCCAGGCGTTGCTCCTGACGCCCGAGCGCCGTTCGGCCTGCTGCTGGATCAGCCGTACGGCGCGGACGCGGACGCGCTCGCGGCCGATCGCGTACGGCGGCGCCTCCCGCCGTACGTCGGCGACGATCCGCTCCAGCTCCGGGACCGGCACCCGCCAGCGGTACGAACCGTCGGGCAGCTCAAGGGAGTTGGCGGGGGCGCGGACCCGTCCGTACAGCGCGCGGCGCAGCACGGCCGCCATCCGCACGTCGTGTTTGACGAGCGCGGCGGCCTCGTCGTCCTCGGCCCGGACCGGGTGGCGGGCGACCTCGTCCTCGACCGTCGACTGGCGGACGCCCGTCTCGCCGAGGGAGGGCAGCACCTCGGCGATGTAGGAGAGGAAGGTGCGGTTCGGCCCGAGGATGAGCAGTCCGCCGCGCTTGATCCGGTCGGGGTGGGTGTAGAGGAGGTACGCGGCGCGGTGCAGGCCGACGGCGGTCTTGCCGGTGCCGGGTGCGCCCTGGACGCAGACGGAGACGGCGAGTTCGTCCCGTACGAGATCGTCCTGCTCGGGCTGGATGGTGGCGACGATGTCGCGCATGGGGCCGACGCGCGGGCGCTCGATCTCACCGGCGAGGATCGTGCCAGGGGCCGCGCCTGTGCCGGGGGCCGAAGCCGGGTCCGCCGAAGGGCCGGCGGCCTGGAGTGCCTGGGGCGCCTGAAGGGATTCGTCCTCCAGGCCCGTCAGCTCCTCCGGCATCCCCTTGCTCCACGGCGCCCAGCCGAACCGGCGGCGGACGGCGACGCCGCGCGGATCGGCGGTGCGGGCCTGGTAGAACGCCCGTGAGACCGGGGCGCGCCAGTCGACCACGAGGGGCGGGGACGCGGGGTGTTCGCTGATCCGGATGCGGCCGATGTGGTAGCTCTGCCCGGCGTGATCGCCACCATCCGGTCCGAAGTCCAGGCGCCCGAAGAACAGCGGGCCTTCCGGAAGTTCCGCCAACTCCTTGGCCTGGCTGCGGAATTGGTAGCCGAGGACTTCCGCGTCCGCGCCGGAGGCGGAGACATCGGCTCCGGTGGCGACCCGTTCCTCGGCGCCGTCGATCATGCCCTTCAGGGCCGTACGGCAGGTGTCGTGGTAGGTCCGCTCCTCGCCGAGGGCGCGGCTCGGCTCATGGTCGAGTGACGTCATTCCACCGAGAATAACGTAACCGAGTAAAGTTTATTACCGAGATTCATTTCACCTGTGGGGCGAAGGTGAGCCCGTCCCGCAGCTGCCCGAACCCCAGCTCCGCCGCCGCCACCGCGTCCGGGTACACCCCGTCGGCGCTCTCGCCGGCCGCGATCCGCCGCCAGTTCTCCTCGGCGAGCACGCGCCGCACGGCGGCGATCTGGCCGGCCGCGAGCCGTGCGGCGACCATCGGCCCGGCCGCCGGGAGGCGCACCCCCGTCAGTGCGCTCGCCAGCGCGGCCTCCGACCGGCCCTGATACGCGTACGCCCGCGCGACCAGCGACGGAGTCCCGTACAGCAGGCCGTGGAAGGCGAGCACTCGCGGATCGTCGTTGAGCCCGGTCACCGGGTCCCGTCGGGCGAGCCCGTCCGCGAAGTGGAGGCGCAGCGCCTCCAGCGGCGAGAGCGCGCCGGCGGCCGCGACCACCCGCGCCGCCTCGTCCTCGTGGTCGGCGAACCGGTGCAGCACCAGGTCCTCCTTGGCGGGGAAGTAGCGGAAGAGCGTCGGCTTCGAGACGTCGGCGGCAGCGGCGATCTCGGCCACCGACACCTGCTCGAAGCCTCTCTCCAGGAAGAGCGCGATCGCCGTCTCGGACAGCCGCTCGTACGTCTGCCGCTTCTTGCGCTCGCGCAGACCGTCCGCCGCCGCGCCCGCCGTGCCCGTCGTCTCGCTCATGGGAGTGAAGCGTACGCAGCACGCGACAGGTCGCGGCGAAAGGTCGAGCGGTACGGCTGGGTCTCGTCCCACACCTGGGTCTCGTCCCACACCTGGGTCTCGGCGCCCGCCGCCGCCCTGATCCGCACCCTCGCCACCGCCCTGATCGGCGCGTTCGTGGTCGCGTACGCGGTGCTCAGGCCTCGTACTCGGTGAGGTCGATGGAGTAGATGTTCAGCGCGACGCCGTGCTCCGGGTGCTTCGCCTCGCGAACGAGGACCAGGTCCAGCTTGCGCAGCACGTTCTCGGACTCGTCGTTGCCCATCCGGTTGACGGCGACGACACGCTCCAGACCCCGGTCCTGGAGGGCGAACTCCAGGACGGCGTGGGCCGCCTCGGAGGCGTAACCCTGGCCCCAGAACTGGGCGCCGAGCCGCCAGCTGATCTCCACGTCGGGCAGTACCTCGGGCAGGTATTCGGGTACGGAGAGGCCGGCGAAGCCGATCATCTCCCCCGAGGCGAGCAGTTCGATCGCGAAGAGTCCGAAGCCCTCCTCGTCCCACTCCTCCTCCCAGCGCTCGATGTCCTCGGCCGTCTCGTCGAGGTCACGGACCGAGCCGTCGCCGATCCAGCGCATGACCTGCGGGTCCGAGTTGATCTCGGCCATGGCGGCGAGGTCGTCGTCGGTCCAGCGGCGGAGGAGGAGGCGGGGCGTGCGGATCTCGGTCATGCGCCCCATCCTGTCAGGGGTTCAGGGGTGCACGAGCGCGTAGTCGGCCGTACGCCACGCGGCGCGGAAGCCGTCGTGCGCGTCCTGCCTCCCGCCGCCGTCCGTGTCCCCCGTCGCCCAGATCCGTACGGTGTCCGTTCCCCAGCCCGGCCCGCCCGTCGCGGCGAAGTCCGCCCACGCCCGCACCATGCGGCGCGACAGCTCGTGGTCCTCGGCCGTCGGCGGGCCCCCGATGAGGAAGGCGAGTCCCGGGTCGGCGAGGGTGCCGAAGGCGAACGGGACGTCGGCGCAGTGCCATGGGCGTACGACTCCGCCTTCCGTGACGCGCCTCCTGGCGAAACGGGAGAGATGCGTCCTGCGGCCCGCACGCGCGTGGCGCTCGGCGAAGCGGCTGCTGTACTCGCCGAAGGACATGTCGCCGTGAATCGCGAGGTACAGGTCGAGCACGGGTGCGCCGGGCAGCAGCGCCCGGTACGCCGGTACGAGATCGCCGGGGAGCCCGAAGTCCCTCGCGAACGCGTCCAGTTCACGGTCCGACGTGATCTTCTTGCTGCTGCCGACCGCGTCCAGCAGCCAGTACTCCTCCGTCGTGTGGCAGACCAGCAGATCGACGTCGGCGCGGTCCGCCGCACCGACGGCGAGGGGGTCGGCGGGCAGCAGGGTCCCGTCGGCGACCGGACCGTACAGCACCGGGTCGTAGTGGCGCGGCCCCGCCGACGGGTCGTCGCGGAGGCGGGCGACGACCCCGTCGGCCGCGCGGAGCAGGTCGGACGGCGACGCGGCCGTCAACCCGGCGGCCGTGGGCGGGACTTCGGCGGCCTCCGCCACGAGGCGGGTGGTGTCGGCGGCGAGCCGGGGCGAGTAGACCGGGCCGACCGCGCTGTGGGCGATGGCGCGGTGGAACAGCCCGCGCGCCCGCTCCATCACCGTCAGGCAGGCGACGGACGCCGCACCGGCCGACTGCCCGGCGACGGTGACGTTGGCGGGGTCGCCGCCGAAGGCCGCGATGTTGTCGCGTACCCACTCCAGGGCGGCGATCTGATCGAGCAGACCCCGGTTCTCCGGAAAGTCCGAGCGGTGGGGGTCATCGGCGTCGGCGGCGGCCGGGATGTGGCCGAATCCCTCGAAGCCGAGTCGGTAGTTGAGGGTGACGACGACCAGTCCGGCGCGGACCAGCGCCGTACCGTCGTAGTCGGGCTGGGCGGACGAGCCGAAGGTGTAGGCGCCGCCGTGGATCCAGACGAGCACGGGCCGGGCGGCCGTCGAGTTGTCCGGCCGGTCGTCCGTCCAGACGTTCAGATTCAGTACGTCCTCGTCACCGGGCGACCATGCCGGCGCGCCCGGCAGCTCGGCGGACTGCGGCACGATCGGCCCGAAGGCGACGCACTCCCGTACGCCCTGCCACGGGGGCGCGGGCCGGGGCGCCTTGAAGCGGTCGGGGCCGAACGGTGGTGCGGCGTAAGGAATTCCGAGCACCGCGACCACGCCGGGGGCGGTCCGGCGGCCCCGTACCCGCCCGTTCACCGTCGGGAAGAGACTCACCGGACCACACCCTTTCCACCCACACCACGGTCGCCGCCCCGTTCCCGCACCAGCAGGTCGATGCCGTCCAGCATGCGTTCGAGCCCGAAGGCGAACTCGTGGTCGGGGCTCTCCGGTTCCTCCGGTACGTCCATCACGCCGGCGGCCAGCATCTCCGCGACGGACGGGAAGCGCGCCGGGTCGGCCAGCTTCTGGAGCGTGCGGCCGTATCCGGCGAGTACGTCCTGCGCCGGCCTGCCGCTCGCCGTCACGGCGGCGGCCAGGTCCGCCATCAGCGTCGCCTCGTGCCGGACATAGCCGTTGACCATGAGCATCACCGACAGCTTCTCGCCCCAGTCGAGCCGGGTCCCCTCCAGAGCGACCAGCCCCCACTCCCACCAGGCCACCATCCGGGGCGTGGCGGGCGGGCTGGAGACGGGGATACGCAGCGCCCACAGGTTCTCGTAGGTGATCCGGCGCATCGCCCACGCCCATTCGGCCATCGCCGTACGCCAGTCGGTGCCCGGCGCGGGCGGCGCCGGCGGGTCGCCGATGATCGCCTCCTGCATCAGCACGTACAGCTCGTCCTTGGCCGCCACGTACCGGTAGAGCGACATGGGCGAGACGCCGAGCTTCTTGGCGACGCGGCCCATCGAGACCGCGGGCAGCCCCTCCGTGGCGGCGACGGTGACGGCCGTGTCGACGATCCGCGCCAGGCTGAGGCCGGGCTTGCGCCCCTTCGTCGGGCGCTCGCGCAGGCCCCAGGCGGCTTCGATGCTGGGCGGCAGCCCCGTACCGCCGTCGCCGATCTCTTCCGTCACGTCTTTCGCCTCCGCCTTCCCCCGCTCGTGCCCCTGCTCCCGCTTGACGCCATCCTAGTTATGCGTAACCCTTACACATCAAGCGTAAGGGTTACGCATAACGCGTCGGAGTACTGACGCGGCGACGCGCGACGGAGGAGCGGCGGCCATGAGCCCCCAGCAACGAGCGATCAGCGCCACCGGCCTGGAGAAGTCCTACGGGCGTGGCGACGAGCGGGTGAAGGTGCTCGACGCCGTCGACCTGTCCGTCGAGCGCGGCACGGTCTTCGCCCTGCTCGGCCCGAACGGCGCGGGCAAGACCACCGCCGTACGGATCCTCGCCACGCTCGCCGACGCCGACGCCGGCACGGCCCGGGTGGCGGGTTACGACGTACGGACCCAGCGGCGCCAGGTGCGCCGGGCCGTCAGCCTGACCGGCCAGTTCGCCTCGGTCGACGAGAAGCAGACCGGCGAGGAGAACCTGCGCATGATGGCGCGCCTCGGCGGCCTGCCGCGCCCGGCCGCGCGCCGCCGGGCCGCGGAGCTGCTGGAGCGGTTCGACCTCACGGGGGCGGGACGGCGGCTCGCGGGCACGTACTCGGGCGGCATGCGGCGGCGGCTCGACCTGGCCGCCGGGCTGGTCGGCGAGCCGGAGGTCATCTTCCTGGACGAGCCGACGACCGGGCTGGACCCGCGCAGCCGGCAAGAGCTGTGGGAGGTGGTGCGCGACCTGTCGGCGGGGGGCTCCACGGTCTTCCTCACCACCCAGTACCTGGAGGAGGCCGACCAGTTGTCGGACCGTATCGCCGTACTCGACGGCGGCCGGCTGGTCGCCGAGGGCACCGCTGCGGAGCTGAAGGGCCGGGTCTCCGGGCACCGTCTGGACGTGGTGGTCGCCGACGTGGCGGCGTACGAGCGCCTCGCGCCGCTCGCCGTACGGCTGTCGCCCGACACGCTCACGCTCGGCCTGCCGACGGACGGCACGGCGACGCGGGTACGGGCGCTGCTGGACGAGATCGATCCGGCACGCCGGGACGTCGTGGACTTCGCCGTGCGCGGCGCGACGCTGGACGAGGTGTTCATGGCCCTGACCGGCCGGGGACAGACCTCCGGGGAGCCGACCCGTGTCTGACACCCCGACGATGTCCCTGGCCGGCCGGGCGCTGAACAACTCCCTTGTCATGACGGCCCGTTCGATCCGACTCAGCACCCGCAACGTGGACGCGGTCCTCACCTCGCTGATGCTGCCGGTCATGCTGATGCTGATCTTCGTCTATCTCTTCGGCGGCGCGATCAGCACCGGTACGGGCGAGCCGTACGTCTCCTACGTCGTGCCCGGCGTCCTGCTGCTCTGCGCCGGTTTCGGCTCCTCCGGCACGGCGGTGGGCGTCAACGAGGACATGAAGGGCGGCATCATCGACCGCCTGCGCTCCCTGGACGTCGGCGGCGCGTCGATCCTCGCCGGCCATGTCGCCGCGAGCACCGTCCGCAACGCCGTCTCGACAGTCCTGGTCCTCGGCGTGGCCCTCCTGATCGGCTTCCGCCCGTCCCCCACTCTCCCGGGCGCCCTCGCGGCGGCGGGCCTGCTGCTCGCCTTCATCGTGGCGATCTCCTGGCTGGCGGCGGTGGTCGGCCTGCTCACCAGGTCCCCGGAGGCGGCGGGCTCGTTCGCCTTCTTCATGATGTTCCTGACCTACCCGAGCAGCACATTCGCCCCGATCGACACGATGCCGGGCTGGATCCACGGCTTCGCCCACAACCAGCCGGTCACCCCGGTGATCGAATCCCTCCGCGCCCTCCTGCTGAACCGGCCGACGGGCTCGGACCCATGGGTGGCACTGGCGTGGTGCGCGGGAATTCTGCTGGTGGCGCTGGGGCTGTCGGGCCGGCTGTTCAGGAACCGGACGGCGTGAGACCCACCCGTCAGAAGATGTCCGGGCACCAAGGCCGGCGTGAGGTGCGGAACAGCGCGTCCGTGCGGGCTGCCGCTCCCGGCCTCTCCTCCGTCACCGTGCCCAGCGCCGCCAGCCGCACCGCCGACTCGTCGCCCAGGTACAGCGCCCCCAACTCCCGCACGTCCAGCGTCAGATCGGCCGATTCGGTCGTCGGCACACAGGTCGTGCCGGCCGGGGTGGCGTCCAGGCGGTAGCGGCCCGAGGCCAGGGACGAGCGGTCGTGGACGGCCAGGACCAGAGTGCCGGAGGCCGCGTACGTACGGGATTCCAGCGCGCGTACGGTGTCGAGGATCCGCACCCACAGGAAATCCGCCTGCGTGACGATCCTGGCCGCGCGCGGGTCCGGGAGGAAGAGCGGCAGCAGGTCGTCGGGGGCGCGGTAGCCGGTGCGGACCGTGGTGATCCAGTCGATCGAGCAGACGTAACCCCACAGCGCCCGCTCCGCCGCCGTCGTCACGGCGATCGCGTCGACCACCGTCGCGGTGGTCAGCGGCTGCTTGGCGTCGCCCCACACCTCGTCCGCCCTGTACGTCAGCAGGCCCTCCACCTCCCCCGACGCCGAGCGGTACACCGCGTGGAACGGCTCGGTCCACGGTGCGCCGTGCGAGGTGGCCTTGCCCGTGTGGACGCGCCACCAGCGCTCGTTGCGGCTGATCACGCCGTGTCTGAGGGAGCGCAGCCGGTCGTGCAGTTCGGGGCCCAGCTTCGTCACGTCCGTGCCGTCGACCAGGTCGACCCGGCCGCCGTCCTCCGGCTGCCCCGACGCGCGCGGGTCCAGACCGGCACGGGGCACGTCGATCGACCAGTCGGTGATCCAGGCGGCCGGGCCGAAGCCGTACCGCCCGTAGATGGGGTACTCCGCCGCGACCAGCGTGGACACGACGTCGCCGCGCTCCCTGGCCTCCGCCAGATCGTCGTCGATCATGCGGCTGAGCAGCCCGCGGCGGCGGTGCGTGGCCGAGACCGTGACGTTGGAGATCGCGTTGGAGGGCAGCCGGGCGCCGCCGACCGCGGTCAGTTCCTGCGGGAAGCTGCGGTACGTCGCCACACAGCGGCCCTCGTCGAACGCGCCCCGCATACGGCGCGTGTCCATGTACGTCCGGCGGTCCTCGACATACTCCTCGCTCACCGCGGGCGACCTGAGGAAGCCGGTGTTAAGGGCGCGGAGCCAGGCGGGGAAATCGGATTCGCTGATCACACGGACGTCGATGGCCATGCTCGTACGCTAGACACAGGCGGGGCGGAAAGTCCTGCGGATTTCCCCCGGTCCGGCGATGACGCGAGCGGTCAGAACGCCGCGCGTACCTCGCCCACCTCCGCGTCGCCCCCCAGCAGCGGCGCCCGGCCGATCCGCTTCAGCACCGGCCCCTCGACCCCCAGCAGCCCCAACGCCCGTGCCAGCACCGGCCCCAGCGCGCGCATGCCGCCGTCGTCCAGCTTGAACGCCAGCGCGCGGCCGTCCGCCAGCGCCACCGCCTGCACGGCCTCCGCGCCCATCTTCGACAGCGCGCCCGGCACCTCGCGCATCAGCCAGGTGTCGGCCCTGCGCGTGCCGGCCACGTACTCCGGGTGGGCGCGCATCGCGTCGGCGACCCGGCGCTCCGGTGTGCCCGGCTCGGCGAGCACGAAGTGCCGGAAGGCGCGGGCGAGTCCGGTGAGGCTGATGGCCATCAGCGGGGCGCCACAGCCGTCCGTTCCGACCGCCGCGACCCGCTCCCCCGACGTCTCCTCGACGACGTCGGCGACGAGCCGCTGCAACGGATGGGACGCCTCCAGATACGTCGCGAGCGGCCAGTCGTTGCGTACGCAGGCCGCCAGCATCCCCGCGTGCTTGCCCGAGCAGTTCATGGTGACCCGGTCCCTGACCCGCCCCGCCGCCAGATACGCCTCGGCCTCGACCGGGTCCAGCGGCAGATCGGCGGGGTTCAGCAGATCGTCCGCGGTCAGTCCCGACTCGGAGAGCATCTTCTGTACGAGATCGAGGTGGAAGTCCTCGCCCGAGTGGCTGGCCGCCGCCAACGCCAGCCGCTCACCGGACAGTTCGGCACCGGCGCGCAGTACGGCGGCGGCCTGGAGGGGCTTGTTGCTGGAGCGCGGGAAGACGGGGGCGGCCACGTCGCCCAGCGCGAACTCGACGCTGCCGTCGGCCGCGAGGAGCACCAGCGAGCCGCGGTGCCTGCCCTCCACGAAGCCGGACCGCACGACCTCGGCGAGGACGGGGACTTCGGGCGGCTGTACGGCGCTGGTCCTGCGAGTCGTCATCATCGGCCTTCCGGGCGGGGACCGCTCCGGAAGGCAGTCACGGCATCAGGTGAGCAGGTCGTCTACTTGGGCTTCGCCTTCACGGTACCTGCGCGCGATCTCCGCGCTGCACTCGTCCGCCGTCCGCTGGAGAAGGTGGCGCCGCTGCGAAATCTGCTGCTCGTGACGGACCAGCCGGCCCATCGCGGCCCGCAACTCCTCGTCCGTACGGGCCACGAGGTCCGAGAGCTCCACCTCGGCGAGCGCTTCGGCGGCCAGCAGCCGGAACTCCTCGTTCCGTGGTGTGGAAAGAGTCACATGCCGGGCCGACGACCGGTGGAGGGACGGAGCGTCCGCCAGGATCTCGGAGAGCCGGTCCACGACCGGCGTCTCGGGCGCCGCCCGGCGCGCCAGTTCGGCCCGCAGGATGTCGATACGGCCCTGGAGCAGCCGGCGCAGATAGCTGAGGTCGGCCTCGTCGCGCGTCGCGTCCCGCCGTACGGCGCGCAACTCGGGCAGCCGCAGGGCGTTCTCACCGCCCGGTGCCCGCGGCGCGGGCGGCCGGACCGTCGCCGCGCCGGCACCGGAACCCCTGCCGGACGTCGTACCGCCGATGATCGGTACAGGACCGGGCGACTGCCCGGCACCAGTTGTGCTCATGCGCGCCTACTTCCCCTCGCTCCGCCTGCGTGCATCGTGCCACTCCTGCACGTGCACCTGCAGGTGATCTGCACCCGTTCGGCCCTGGATGGGCGTAGGACGGTGCCTGGATAGATTGGTCCGTATGCGAGCAGTGGTGCAGAGAGTCGACGGCGCGAGCGTCGCCGTGGTGACGGAGTCGGGGACCGAGACGGTCGGCGAGATCGTGGGCGAGGGGCTGTGTGTGCTGGTGGGAGTCACCCACGAGGACACGAAGGAGAAGGCGGCCCAACTGGCCCGCAAACTCTGGACACTACGGATCCTTGTGGGCGAGAAGTCCTGTTCGGAGGTGAACGCCCCGCTCCTGGTGATTTCGCAGTTCACTCTCTACGGGGACGCCCGCAAGGGCCGCCGCCCGACCTGGAACGCCGCGGCGCCGGGAGCGGACGCCGAACCGCTGGTGGACGAGGTCGTGGCGCGGCTGCGTGAGCTGGGGGCGACCGTCGGGACGGGCCGGTTCGGAGCGGACATGCGCGTCTCGCTCACGAACCACGGCCCGTTCACGGTGCAGTTGGAGATGTAGGCCGGCCCGGAGGGGCCGGGCCCGCTCAGGCGGGTACGACCACTTCCTGCGCCGCCGCCGTGTTCCCCGCCATCAGCGGCGCGTCCAGCGGCACATTGCGCTTGACCAGGGCCAGCGCGATCGGCCCCAGTTCGTGGTGACGGGCCGATGTCGTGATGAAGCCGAGCTGGCGGCCCTCCTCGCCGTCGGCGGCCAGCCGTACGGGCGTCCCGTGCCCCGGCAGCAGCACCTCGCTGCCGTCCAGGTGCAGGAAGACCAGCCGACGCGGCGGCTTCCCCAGGTTGTGGACGCGCGCCACCGTCTCCTGGCCCCGGTAGCAGCCCTTCTCCAGATGGACGGCGGTGCCGATCCAGCCCAGCTCGTGCGGGATGGTCCGGTGGTCGGTCTCGAAGCCGAGGCGCGGCCGGTGGCCCTCGACGCGCAGGGCCTCGTACGCGAGGATCCCGGCCGGCGGGCCGTTCTCGCGGGCGTACGACTCCAGGCCGGCGCGCGGCAGGAAGATGTCACGGCCGTACGACGTCTCCCGTACGACGGCCCCCTCGGGCGCCTCGGCGATGGACCCGGCCGGGACGTGGACGACGGCGAAGTCGTCCGTGCGGTCGGCGACCTCCACCCGGTAGAAGAACTTCATCGACTCCAGGTAGGCGATCAGCGCCTCCCGGGTGCCCGGCTCGACACGCATCCACACCGTCTCGCCGTCGTCCACGAGATACAGCGCGTGCTCGATGTGGCCGTTCGCGGAGAGGATCAGCGCCTCGGTGGCCTGCCCGGCGGGCAGCGCGCTGACGTGCTGGGTGAGCAGCAGATGGAGCCAGCTCAGCCGGTCGTCGCCGGTGACGGTGACGACGCCGTGGTGCGAGAGGTCCACCAGACCCTTGCCGTCGGCGAGCGCCCGTTGCTCGGGGAACAGATCGCCGTAGTGCGCGGCGACACCTTCGTCCTGTCCTTCGGCGGCCACGGCACCGGGCAGGGAGAGGAGCGGGCTGGGTGTTGACTGTCGCTGCATGACGACAAGCGTACGACTCGGTCGGGAGTCCCCGCTTTTCGATTCGCCCTACGACTCGTCGCTCAGGATTCGTCGCCCGCCGAAACGGCGGCGGTGCACTTCTCGCACCTGCCGAAGATCGCGAAGTGCTTCATGTCCGTCGTGAAGCCGAACGTGTCGCGCAGCTTGTCCGTGAAGTCGGTGGCCACCGAGACATCCGCCTCGATGACGTTCGTGCAGTCGCGGCAGACCAGATGGATGTGGTGGTGCCGGTCCGCGAGGTGGTACGTCGGCGCACCGTGCCCCAGATGCGCGTGGGAGACGAGGCCCAGCTCCTCCAGCAGCTCCAGCGTCCGGTAGACGGTGGAGATGTTCACGCCGGACGCCGTCCTGCGTACTTCGACCAGGATGTCGTCCGGCGTCGCGTGTTCCAGGGTGTCGACGGCTTCGAGGACAAGCTGGCGCTGCGGGGTCAGGCGGTAGCCGCGCTGCCTCAGGTCACTCTTCCAGTCGGTGCTCACCACGCACCCAGTGTAGGCAGCGCGGACCGGATCGGTGGGTGAGCGGCTACTTGAAGAACGCGATGCCGTCGTCCGGCAGATCACCGAGGTCCTTCGCCCAGGCCGCGACCTGCTCGGGCGAGACGATCTTCTTCAGGTGCGCCGACATGTACGCGCGCAGCGGGACCTCGGGGGTGGACTTCTCGCCGACCCACATCAGATCGCTGTTGACGTAGCCGTAGAGCCGCTTGCCGCCGCTGTACGGGTCGGCCGACGCCGTACGCGCGACCGCGTCCGTGACAAGGTCGATCTGCGGCTTCTGGGCGGCCAGCTCCCCGTACCAGATCTCCACGATGCCCTGGTCACGCACCATGACGACCTCGACCTTGCGGTCCTTGTCGATGCGCCAGAAGCCGGACTCGGACTCGATGGGGTGGAGCTTCTCGCCCTCGGCGTCGAGCGCCCAGGTGTGCGAGGCGTACTCGATGAAGTCCCGGCCGTCGTGGCTGAAGGAGACTTCCTGGCCGAAGTTGGCCTTCTCCTCGCCGGGGAAGTCGAAGACACCCACGCCCTCCCAGTCACCGAGGAGGAAAGCGAGCGGGACAAGGTCCGGATTGAGGTCGGACGGGATCTCGATCATGAGCAGCTCAGGCGATCTGTAGGAATTCGAGTGGGGAGGAATTCACGTGGGCGGGAGGGCCGTGGACCGGCCTTGATCAGTTCTGGCCCTGGTAGAGCTTCTTCACGGCCAGCACGGTGAACGCCAGGATCGCCACCGCGATCAAGGCGAGCAGGGCGGAGAAGAAATTCTCAAGCACAGGGTGCTCCTAGGAGAGCGTCGGGGCGGTGAGGGGCCGGTCCCCAGCCTAATGGGTGGGGACCGGACCCTCTCCGCAGCCCTCGGCCGGGCAGTGGTTCCGGAGAATCACCGTCCGGTCGAACGGCGGATTCCGAATGCCCGCGGGTCCAGCAGACCCGTCGCGCGCCAATGGGGTCGTACAGCCGCGCATTACAGTTCGGGACATGGTGAAGAAGCTCGTGATCAAGGTAACCGCCGGCGCCGACGCCCCCGAGCGCTGCTCGCAGGCCTTCACCGTGGCGGCGGTCGCCGTGGCGAGTGGGGTGGAGGTGTCCCTCTGGCTGACCGGCGAGTCGGCGTGGTTCGCCCTGCCGGGCCGGGCCGCCGCATTCGAACTGCCGCACGCCGCGCCGCTGCCGGACCTGATCGAGTCGATCCAGTCGGCGGGCCGGATCACCCTCTGCACGCAGTGCGCGGCGCGCCGGGACATCGCGGAGAAGGACGTGCTGGAGGGCGTACGGATCGCGGGTGCCCAGGTCTTCGTCAGCGAGGCGATGGCGGACGACGCCCAGGCGCTCGTCTACTGACACCCGGCCGCCGTCGGCGCCCCGCCGCGAGATCCGTGCTGCCCCGGCCTGCCGGGGCAGCACGGATCGAGGACGCCCACGGCGGGTGGCCGGGCGGCGCACTGGCGCTCTACGTGACGCGGTACCGCACGTGCGTCACCGTCGGGGAGGCGACCACCTCGACCGGGTCCAGTGCGAGTCCGGCGACGCCCTCCAGCAGCCGCTCGCCCGCCCCGAGCGTGATGGGCACGATGTGCAGGAGCAGTTCGTCGATCAGCCCGGCGGCGAGGTACTGGCGGATGGTGGTCGCGCCGCCGGCGATCGCGACCTTCCCGTCGCCGGCCGCTCTCCTCGCCTGCTCCAGTGCCGACTCGATCCCGTCGGTCACGAAGGTGAACGTCGTGCCGCCCTCCATCGTCAGCGGCTCGCGCGGGTGGTGGGAGAGCACGAACACCGGCACGTGGTACGGCGGGTTCGGGCCCCACCAGCCCTTCCACTCCTCGTCCCACTCGCCGGTCCCCGGGCCGAACATCCGGCGGCCCATGATGTAGGCACCGACGCCCTGGCCGGCCCGCGAGAGGATCTCCGCGTCGGCGGCGCGGCCCTCCTGACCGCTCTCCAACTGCCACTGGGGAAGGCGCATCCCGCCCTCGCCGAAGGGGTTCTCCAGGCTCTGATGGGGAGCTGAGGTATAGCCGTCGAGGGAAACGCACACGCGGCTCGTCACTGAGTTCATGCTCAAGTAGACGACGGCCGGGTACGAAAGTGATCGGCGAACCGCGGACATCACCTCGAACGCGGCGGCGGCTCCTTCGGCGGCTTCTTCCTGCCGTCCAGTTCGTCCCACCACTCGTCCGACTTCGGATCGCCCGACGGGTCGTCCCACCACCGGTCGTCCGGGCCCCGCACATTCGCGACCATCGCCGCGATCGGCGGGATGACCATCGCGACCACGCACATGCCGATCGCCACCGGCACCGACCACAGGCGCACGAACGCCCACGCGGAGACGAACAGGGCGATGCATCCGCCCATCAGCACGAAGTAGCGGCGACGGCGTCGCGTATACATACATCGAGCTTACCGACGGCACGAAGGGCCGCACCCCGTCTCAGGAAGCGTCCAACCCCCTGGGGTGCGGCCCTCCGGCCGATCATGTCCTACATCAGGGCCTTACTCACCTCAGACCGCGATGGCGACCTCGGCCAGACCACCGGTCTGCGCGACGACCGTACGGTCCGCCGTGCCGCCCGGCACCAGCGCGCGCACGGTCCACGTGCCCTCGGCCGCGTAGAAGCGGAACTGTCCGGTCGCCGAGGTCGGGACCTCCGCGGTGAATTCTCCGGTCGAGTCCAGCAGGCGTACGTAACCGGTGACGGGCTCGCCGTCACGGGTCACGGAACCCTGGATGGTGGTCTCACCGGGCTTGATCGCCGAGGCGTCCGGGCCGCCGGCCTTCGCTCCACACATATGGGATCTGTCCTCCGGGTCAGGCAGGTGGTCTCGCGGAATGGGTTGAGCGGGACTGCGCAGGGATGGAGAGGGACCGGCCGCCGGCCGGACTACTTCGCCGCGCCCAGCTCGATCGGCACGCCGACGAGGGAGCCGTACTCGGTCCACGAGCCGTCGTAGTTCTTGACGTTCTCCTGGCCGAGCAGCTCGTGCAGCACGAACCAGGTGAGCGCGGAGCGCTCACCGATGCGGCAGTACGCGATGGTGTCCTTCGCCAGGTCGACCTGCTCCTCCTCGTAGAGGGCCTTGAGCTCGTCGTCCGACTTGAAGGTGCCGTCGTCGTTGGCGTTCTTCGACCACGGGATGTTGCGGGCGCTCGGCACGTGGCCGGGGCGCTGCGACTGCTCCTGCGGGAGGTGCGCCGGGGCGAGCAGCTTGCCGCTGAACTCGTCGGGCGACCGCACGTCGACCAGGTTCAGGCTGCCGATCGCGGCGACGACGTCGTCACGGAAGGCGCGGATGGACGTGTCCTGGGCCTTGGCCTTGTACTGCGTGGCCGCGCGCTCGGGCACCGCGTCGACCAGGTCGCGCGAGTCCAGCTCCCACTTCTTGCGGCCGCCGTCGAGGAGCTTGACGCCGTCGTGGCCGTACAGCTTGAAGTACCAGTAGGCGTAGGAAGCGAACCAGTTGTTGTTGCCGCCGTAGAGGATCACGAGGTCGTCGTTGCCGATGCCCTTCGCGGACAGGAGCTTCTCGAAGCCCTCCTGGTCGACGAAGTCGCGGCGCACCGGGTCCTGGAGGTCCTGCTTCCAGTCGATGCGCACGGCGTTACGGATGTGGTTCTTCTCGTACGCCGAGGTGTCCTCGTCGACCTCGACGATGACGACCTTCGGGTCGTCGATGTGGGCCTCGACCCAGTCGGCGTCTACCAGGACGTCGCTGCGGCTCATGTGGTTCTCCTCCGGGGCAGTGTGCGGCGGGTGGTGCGGGCGGCGGCGCCTTCCGGGCACGAGGGCGCGGCGGGCTGCGTACGGCACGGGGTGGCCCTGACGTGGTCGAAGGGCCGGGGAGAGGTGGCGGGGCGGACGTATCCCGCTCAGGCGGTGCGACAGAGCATGGCGGCGACGCGGCACAGGTCGACTGCCCGCCGCTTCGTGAGGTTCGCCTGTCCCCGCTGCTGGAGACCGCTGATGAAGCACTGCATGCGTCCGATCGTAGGGACGGATACGGTGCAATGTCACCGGTGTGTCGGATGGTGAGACGGGATCGTCCGAAATGTGGGACGGATAGGCGTTCCGGGTGGCCGGGAGCGGGCTCCGGCGTCTCTCGTACCCGTGTTCCCGCTACGGGATGGACATCCGCGTCTCACGATACGGCGGCCGATGGGACGGGTCGGGCAGGCCGCCCTCCCGGCGTCGCTTCAGCCGCTCGGGGCGTCGGCGTCGCCTCAGCTCGTCAGGTCGACGCCCTGGCCCGTGCCCGAGAACCGCAGACCGTCCTCCGTCGCCGTGGCCTTGTCGAGCTTGATCGTCGACGGCAGCCCGTCGATCGTCAGGTCGTAGTCGACGACATCTTTCAGCTTGTCGTCGACACCCGGCATCGGCAGCTCGGGGAGGTCGTCGGCGCGCAGCCGGACCTTGTCGCCCTTCTCCAGCGAGACGGTGCTGTACGTCGTGAAGTCGTCCGTCAGCAGGCCCTCGAAGGCGGCCGGCACCTCGATGCCCGCGCCCTCCACCAGATCGGCCAGCGGCCCCGAGACCTTGACCTGGCCCTTCGCCGCCCGCTCCGCCCCGGCGTAGCTGACCGTCGCGCCCTTCGGCGCGGACTTGGTGAGGTCCGCGTACGAGATCAGCGCCGAGCCCTCCGCGCTGCGCGCGACCGCCGACGAGAAGGTGCTGTTCACCTCGACGTCCCTGAGCGTGGCCTTCACCTCGGTCACCTCGACCTCGCGGCCCTCGGTGGTGGCGGTTATGCCGCCGATGCTGATCTCGATCTCGTCCAGCGACGAGCTCGCGACCTGGGTGAGGAAGGGGAAGCCCTTGATGGAGACGCTGGGCTCGCTGCTGAGGCCCTGGCTGCTCTTGATCTTGCTCGCCGCCTCGGTCTCGGCGAAGTACACCGCGGCCCGGTCGGCGGCGACGAACAGCCCGCCGAAGATCACGACGAAGATCAGCAGAATTCGCAGTGCGCGCATTGCTCGGTGTCCCCCACCCTGGTCGTACCCGCCCCCATGACGACGGTGAGCCTAATGGGTCGACGTCCGGAGCGACGGTTCGGTTCCGGGGACCGGTTCGTCCCCGCTCGCCGGGTGGGCCCGGAAAAGCCCGTCCGGCGGGCGGGGAGAGCGCGGCGGCGCGTTACGCCAGCGCCCGGCCCAGCAGGTAGATCGCGGGCACGGCGACGGTGAGCGGCAGCGCCACCCCGGCCGTCATGTGGACGAAGCGCGACGGGTAGTCGTAGCTGGCCACCCGCAGCCCGATCAGCGCGCACACACCGGCCCCGAGGCCGAGGAGCGCGCCCTGGCCGCCGATGTCGGTCAGTCCGCCCGCCGCGATTCCGGCGCCCGCGGCGGCGGCGAGCGCGACCACGATCGAGACGAAGCCCGGCAGCGGCAGCGCGCGGGCGACGGTCGCGGCGGCGACGGCGAGCGCGCCGACCGTCACGGCGTCCGGCGCGGCGGCGAGATTGCCGGTGGCGATGATGGCGAGCGAGGCCGAGGCGACGGTGGCCATCAGGCCCTGCATCCGTTCGTCGGCGCCCGCGTAGCTGCGCAGTTGCAGTACGACCGTGAGCAGCACCCACGCGCCGAGCGAGCCGAGGATCGCGGCGAGCGCGTGCTCCTCGTCGACGGCGAGCACCGCGACATCGGCGACGAGCGCGCCGGCGAAGGCGAGCGCGATGCCCTGACGGGCGGGCCACATGCCGTTCAGCCGGAACCAGCCGGCCGCGGTGACGGCCTGGAGGATGACGAGCGGGACGAGGAGCGCGTACGGGCCGGCGGCCGCGCCGCCCGCGAGCAGCAGGGCGAGCACGGCGGTGAGCCCGGCGGGCTGGGCGCCGGGCGGGATGATCGGCGACCGGCCCTCGGCGCGGGCGCGCTGGGCGTCGGTGATGCGGGCGTTGCCCATGGTGGTGGGCGGGTTGTAGCTGTCCGGGGTCTGTCTCTTATACACATCTCCGAG